>NZ_JBIMLI010000057.1:0-28359 GCF_051859755.1 Limnospira sp. | reverse complement strand
AACCAAGGGGTTGAAGTCCTCACCGGGTAGTTATTTCGCCCATTTCAGCTCTATTTCATACCCGAAGGTCTCGCACCATACTTGGTATTATACCGTATTGCCGTAAAATGTTAACCTAATTTGAGATTAAATCATGCTCTCTGACTGAATGCTAACAAAAAAATGGAGATTTCATGATGATTCTCAATAAATCTTAACAAATACCCAAGTATTTTCACTTGGTTAAACCGTGTTCGAGAGCATAACGGACTAATTCAGTGCGGCTATTAGTTCCAGTTTTAGTAAATAACCGACTCACATATTTTTCGACATTGCGGACACTGGTTTCTAAACGGCTGGCTATTTCTTTATTCATTAGTCCTTGAGCGACTAAATCTAAAACACTTTGTTCTCTGGGTGTTAGGTCAATTTTAATGGGGGAAGGACTCAAATTGATGCCAGTTTTACCCTTGAGCATATTTTCAATGCGGGCAATTTGTCCAGCTAAGGCGGTAATATCTGGGGTGCCTTCTTCGGCTTCCTGGCGGGTGGCGGCTCGACGTTCTAACAGGTTTTTAACAATGGCTACCAGTTCTTCTGGGTCAAAGGGTTTAGATAAATAGGCATCACAACCGGCTTGATAACCTTGAATGCGATCGCCTTTCATACCTTTAGCAGTTAAAAACACCACAGGAAGTGCTTTAAATTTGGGTTCTGACCGCATTTGTTCGAGGAATTGATAGCCGTCAACTTCCGGCATCATAATATCAGTAATTACCAAATCTGGTAGATTTTGCTGTAGTAATTCCCAGCCCAGTTTAGCATTCTCCGCGACATCTACAATAAAGTTACTGTCCTCTAAATAGGCTTGGACAGCTTCCCTTAATCCCGGTTCATCATCTACTAATAAAAGTCGAGGAGATACTGGGGGTATTTCTTCCCCTTGTGGCTCATTTTCTGGGATTTGATTTGACATTTTTATAAAGTTGATAAAAGTTAACAGGTTTGATGACTTATCAGCCGAAGCCGGGGAAAGTGGATCTCTCCTCAACCCTAGACCCAAGGGAGGGGGTATTTAGTAGGGTTGAGGAAAATTTACCTGTTTTGGCTGGTGGGGTATCTGTTTAGACTTGATGGCGATCGGTTAAAATTTCGTAGCCGTTTTCAGTCACTAATACAGTATGCTCAAATTGGGCAGATAAGGCGTTATCAACCGTAACTGCCGTCCAGCGATCGCTAAGGATACGGGTAAATCGAGAGCCAGCGTTTAAAATAGGTTCAATGGCTAGGGTCATACCTGCTTTGAGCTTGACATTAGGTAAATCATAGGTGCGGACATTAAACACCGAAGGTTCCTCGTGCAGGTTTTCTCCTACCCCATGACCTGTAAACTCTTGGACAATCTGAAAGTTATTAGCTTCTGCGTGGTCTTGAATAGCTCCAGCGATGTCTAGCAAGTAGGCTCCAGCTTTGACTTGTTCAATGCCTTTATACAGACATTCTTCAGCCACTCTAATCAGTTTACTAGCTGATGGTGTCACTTCACCAATAGCAATAGTGATGCAGGAGTCTCCATGAAAACCCTGGTAGTAGGCTCCTGTATCGACTTTTACCACATCTGAGTTACGGATCACCTTATTTTTACGGGGGATACCGTGGACTACTTCGTTATTAATGCAGATGCAAATACTAGCCGGGAAGCCGTGATAGCCTTTAAAGCTAGGAACAGCGCCTAATTCCCTAATCCGCCTTTCAGCGTAGGCATCGATTTCTGCGGTAGTCATACCAGGTTTGATCTGTTGTGAGATCTCTTTGAGGACTGTCGCGACTATTCTACCCGACTCTCGCATGATTTCGATTTGTTCGGGGGTTTTAATGCTGATACCGCCACGGCGTTTTTTAATTTGGGGGGGTTGGGGTTGGGGTTGGGCTGGGGGTGCTGGTTTGGAAATTAAATCGCTAAACAGTTTTCTCATTATCTCGAAGATTGGATCAATGGAATTTTACAGGGGTGCAATATCTTATTGTAGAACACCTGTTGAGGAATGTCTGGGTTATATGGGTCTGAAACATTCAGTATTATTACTCATGGTAGCAATTCCGCGTCAGAGGCTGACCGTAGAAATCAAAACAGGAAGAAGGTTTGTGATAGTCTCTTCCTGTCTTGGTTGCGTTGCTAACAGTTTAGTGGTGGGTAATCCTCAAATTTCATCCCAGCCACTCACCCCAGAAGACATCACATAACTGGTAACACTGGCTTCAAAGAAGTTCGCCTTAGTGTGAGCTTCTTTTTTAGTATCCGAGAAACGCTCTAAATGAGTATAGGGACTCTTTTGGTATTTGGGGTCACTATAGAGGGATTCTAAACCAATAGAACGCAGTCGGATATTAGCGAGATATTTAGTGTACTGTTCTGTACTGTGTTCAGTAATTCCCAAAATGTTGTTACCAACAATATGATTGGTCCAGCGGCATTCATGTTGAACAGCCGCATCGAACATTTCATAAATCCGGTCTTGGGAATGGGGAAAAATTGCCATAGCTTCCGGGATAATTTTCTGGAATAACCGCACATGAGAAAGTTCGTCCTTTAATGTTCAGTAGGGGTCGCTATTCCCTACCCGCTTGATTTAAGCAGCTACCCGTCGCCGAATAGAACAGACCATATCACAATCCTTAGCTTATGTAAGAAGGATTCCCCCCGCTTCGAGTCGCTTGACTCTACTCCATTTCTGGATGGTCTTTGCACGTCCCTTGTTCATAACAGTTACCAGATTTTAACTCTGACATAGTTTGAACATTCTGCTAATTAGCATAGGTTTCGCTCAGGATTATCTCAATGAGACTTCCCCTGAATTCAAGGGGTTTTCTATTATCATTACTGACAATAGCCGCTAACATTAACGGTTAATCATCTTGAAAATATCGGCACTTCCAGGCATTAACATTCGCGATGCCAAATTGTAGAAGAAAATGAACCCATTATAAAAGTACATTCCTTCTAACAAGTAATCTGCCATCAATGAGACAAAGTAATTTTCCGGGGTGGGATCATCAACATATTCTTGATAAAGTCCGGCGATAAACTCACATCGATCGCGTAAAACTTTATCGGTGCGCCAAAAGTCATAAACGTAGTTTCTCCGTTCCGAAGGAATGATAGTTTCAATCATGTATTGATAACTCTGATTGTGCATTCCTTCTTGAGAGATTTGTTCGGCCATACAGAGGCTGACTTCTGGGGCAGTTACACTATTTTTCAGATACGGAATGTTGCAGGTTTGAATGGAATCCAAGAAAGTTAAATAAGATAGAATTCCATCAAATGCCGTCCGTTCATCAGGGGTTAAATTAGTGTAATCGACAACATCCTGGGTGATGTCTAATTTTTCAGGTCATTGATGTTCAACAACAGTCGCTAGGTGTTGCCCGCTTTATTCAAGCTGCTATGTGTCACCACATAGATCGGACTATATCATCATCTCTTGTGAAACAAAAGAGCCCCCCGCTTCGACAGTCAACCGCTTACTGCCTACTCCATAACCTGGATAGTCTCTACACCTTCTCAGTATCTGTGAGCTGGGCACGGGATTGTCTGTAGTGCTATATGCGATCGCCATTAGCGCAAAAAAACCTTTTCTTTGTTTAACATCAACTTGGTAAGGTTCCTTGTCGGTTATCCCCAGTTTTGGCGAACCATGCAACTCCAGAGTTCCCCCGTTTTCAAGGGGTTTAATCTGGGCTACCTAATTAACCCAGAAATTTTCGCGCATTTGCTTGTATAAACCGACTGCCCAAGAATAGCGAACATCATTGAGTTGCATTAGGTTGGTAGTCTCGCCAAACCACATTGAACGGTGAGCCACATCATCGTTACCATCAGGATTAAAGATGGGATTGAGGGGCATTTTGTTGATTTGCTTATTGTTGTGACCGTTAAAGTTTAGTACAAGCGTCATTTTTTCCATCCAAAACGGGAGTTTTTGTTGATGTTCATCAATGCTGAAAAGTTGTATTTATCAGCGGCTGATTTTCATCAACAACACTAAACTAATCGGGAGAATTTAGGATGCCCCCGACCAGAAGTTTAGTGGTAACGGATATTATAGCTAATTTGCACAAGCTGTGCAGGCATCGTCGGATTCTTGAAAGCTGTCCCGCTGAACTGTCCTCACATAATAGATGGCTTTGCACCCCTGTTCCCAAGCAGCCATCAGGGTGTCAAAGATATCTTTAGCTTTAAGGCTGCGCGCGGGTTCCTCGGGGAAATATACGCCTTGATTGAGGTTAAACATCAACTCCATTGATATTCCTGTATCAATCCATTGCTGCATGGCAGCTACGGCTTTGACAACAATTTGCTGGTCTAGGGTTTTATTCTCTGGGTAAAACCAGAAGTTGTCTTTAATAAAGGGAGGCGCAATGGGGACGGTTCCTTTAGCCCATTTGTCATAGAAGAAACGACTATAACAGGGTAATACGCTGGCGGTACAACCTTGGACTAAGGATGATGATGTGTTGGGAGCAATGGCGGTTATATGAGAGTTCCTAATCCCATATTTTTGGATATCTTCGCTTAATTCTTTCCACCTGTGTTTATCGTCGGCGTGGGTTAAAAACCAATCGACTGGTTTAGCACCAATTAACTTACCTTGACTCCAGGAACTTCCAGCAAATGCCGGATAAGCCCCCCTTTCTTTGGAGAGTTCCATTGAGGTTTTAGTGCAGTAAAATCCGATATCTTCAAACAGGTTGCTAATTTCCTGTAAATGGCTATAGGAAAAACGCCGTTTGGCTAACCAATCCGCTAACCCCATGACACCCACGCCAATGGTGCGATAACGTTGATTATGGTCAATACTGGCTTGAAATGGTGGGTGAGTAATTTCGATGGTGTTGTCTAAAATGCGGACGGCTATTTCGCAAATATTGGGTAGGTCTTGCCAATCTAAATTAGAGAGATTTAGACTATTTAAGTTGCAGGTATGGGCGAGTTCTCCTGGTTTGACGTTAGACCAAGATTCTTGGCACAAGTTACCCCCAGGAATATATCCTTCGTGTTGGTTAGGATTGGCGGCGTTGCTAGTATCTTTAAACCACAGATAAGGCATCCCGGTTTCTACTTGCGATCGCATAATGTTTTTAAACAGTTCCCTAGCATTTATCCGCTTATATAGTTTTAATTCATAGTCTAAAGACGCTTCTATTTTTTGATAAGCTGACTCAAATTCTTCACCCCATAATTCTGATAATTCTATGCCCAATTTTACCCGGACTTCGTAGGGGTCTATCAGAGTCCAGTTTTCGCAGTTACGCACCCGGCGCATGAACTCATCAGAAATGACTAATTGAGGGAAAATATCATAAGCCTTCCGGCGCTGGTCTCCATTCTCGGTTTGCATCTCCAAAAATTCGAGAATGTCTAAATGCCACACATCTAAACTGACGGTAATTGCGCCAGCGCGACGGCCTCCCTGATTGACAGCAATGGCGGTATCATTTAACAGTTTAATCCAGGGAATCACGCCACCGGATGCGTTAGGCTTACCCATTACCCAGCTACCTGTTGCCCTAATGCGGCTGACATTTACGCCAACACCGCCGCCATTTTTGGAAATCCGGGCAGCGTCTTTAATGGTGTCAAATATGTTCTCTAAATTATCATCCATACCGATAATAAAACAGGAACTCAAAGACCCGTTAGGAATCCGCAAATTAGCTAAAATCGGGGTGGCTAAAGAAATCTGACGCAGGGCGATCGCTTGATAGAATTTCTGCGCCCAAAACATTCGTTTTTCTGGGGCTTCGACTACGGCTAATAATAAGGCACAAGATAATAAGGCTTCTTGGGGTAATTCCTCGGGTAATAAATAACGTTTAGTTAGTAAAACCGCCCCCGCATAATCATAATCTTTATCCCATTGGGGGTTAATCCAGCTTCCCGCTTCTCTCAACTGGTCGGGGGTATATTTTAATAAGCGCGCGTCATACTGACCAGATTTCACTTTGCTAGTAACGGTTTGGCAATAATCCTCATATTGGTAGCCACGGCTAACTAGGGTATCTTTCCACAAGTTCCAAATATGCAGCCTCCCGGCTACATACCGCCAGTCTGGGTCTGAGGGGCTACACAACTCTAAGGCACAACCTATTAAGTTATCCTGAATTTCCCTGGTGGTGACTCCATTTTTCAGGCGAGTGGTCAGTCCAGCTTCCAAAGTAATGGGGTTAGCATCTAAGCCTTCACAAGCCCAGTTGACGACTGCGCGAATTCTGGACACATCCAAAAGAGTTAATGATCCATCCCGCCGGATTACCTGAATTTGGCGATTGAAGGGGGTATCAGTTGTGGTTGATAGGGTTTGCATGGTCTGTTTCTGTCTGGAATTTGAATCAGCTTTACTAATTTACTCTATATATATATTTAGTGACAGGTATTGACAAATTTCTCGTTTTACGCTATATCTAGTGCTAAATGGCCCAATTAATAATTTTTAACAGTTGGGGGTTTCTGTATAAATTGATACAATCCTCTGTTAAATAATCGAGATATTGTAAAGTAATAAGTAGACTGTATTGTAGCGATCGCATTTTTAACTTTTGTGTCTACTCTATCAACGAACACCAACCTATCTCCAGAAGAACGCATAGCCTTAGATGACAAGCTCTCCCAGCGTTTTATTCAACTCGATCCGGGGGGCTATTTTATCATTTATATTGACCGGGACAAGGGCTTAATTTGCGCGGAACATTATAGCAACGATATCAACGAACAGGGTCTAGCTGTGGATCCAGACACGGGGGAACCTTTCCCGTGTAAAGGGGAACTCAAGCGGACTCCGATTGGTATTTACCGGGGAAGAACGGCGAAAGAATTAGGTATTAAAATCACAGAAGAAGCAAGTACCTGTCCGCTGACTTGTTTTGATCATGCCCTATACCTGGGGCGGGAGTTCGTCCGGGCGGAAATGGCTTTAGTGAATGGACAGGATTACATCCAGGACTAAATTCTAGTCGATGTAGGTCTGCTGGTAGGGACAGGAAAACGGGAGGCTAGGTAAAACCCACCCGCCTCCGTTGGATTCAGAGATTTTGGGGGTCTGATGCTACAGGTCGCCCCCACGAAACGCCAACAATACGATCACCACCGGGCCAGCAATCACAATCAGTGATAGCATTAGTAACTGGGCGATCAGTTCAAAATTGACATTGCTGAACAAGTTGGTAATAAAGTCCATTGTTCCTCCCAAAACTTCCCAAAGCGATGATATAAACCAAGGTCTAATCATATCAGGCGATCGCCCAATTATTTTAAGGAACGTTACAAAACTCAACAAGCGCGATGGTGAATTTGTGGCAAGCTGTCCCCAAAAGAGTTAAAATATCTGAAAACTGCTAACCCAAGAGAATCGTTCAGTATACTGCCGTGACCGAAAAAAACGCCTACAAAGACACGGTTAACCTGCCCAAAACCAAGTTTGATATGCGGGCTAATGCCGTCAAACGGGAACCAGAATTACAAAAATTTTGGGCGGATAACCAGATATACGATCGCCTCTGTGAAAACAATCCGGGCGATCGGTTTATAATTCATGATGGCCCGCCTTATGCCAATGGACAGCTACACATAGGCCACGCCCTGAATAAGATTCTCAAAGATATTATTAACCGCTACCAAACCCTACAGGGGCAAAAAGTCCGCTATGTGCCGGGTTGGGACTGTCACGGACTCCCGATTGAATTGAAAGTGCTGCAACAGATGAAGCAGTCAGAAAGGGAACAACTCACCCCGCTAACTTTGCGTGAGAAAGCGCGAGATTTTGCCCTGAAAACCGTTGAAGAACAAAAAACCCAATTTCAACGTTATGGGGTGTGGGGAGACTGGGAAAACCCCTATTTAACCCTAACTCCGGAATACGAAGCGGCTCAAATTGCTGTATTCGGTGTTATGGTTCTCAAGGGATACATTTATCGGGGTCTAAAACCAGTCCATTGGAGTCCGAGTTCCAAAACAGCCCTGGCGGAAGCAGAATTAGAATATCCCGAAGGTCACACTTCCCGCAGTATTTATGCGGCTTTCAGAATTACGAGTTTAGCGGAATCGGTGCGAGAGTTACTGAGTCCATATTTACCGGATTTAGGAGTAGCAATCTGGACGACTACGCCTTGGACGATTCCGGGAAATTTGGCAGTTGCTCTGAATCCAGAATTAACCTATGCGGTGGTAGAAACTCAAGGGGATTCAGAAAGTCCTATTGAGTTTAAGTATCTGTTGGTGGCTGCGGAATTGGTGGAAAGGTTATCAGCTACTTTTCACACTAATTTAACTGTGAAAGCTACGGTGAAAGGCGCACTGCTAGAAAATTGCACCTATAAACATCCTCTATTTGACCGTGAAAGTCCGATTTTAATTGGTGGTGATTATGTGACTACTGAATCGGGGACGGGTTTGGTTCATACAGCACCCGGTCACGGTCAGGAAGATTATATCGTAGGTCAGCGTTATGGTTTACCTATACTTTCGCCAGTAGATGAAAATGGTGATTTTACGGAGGAGGCGGGAGAGTTCGCGGGTTTAAATGTTCTCAAAGATGCTAATGGCGCGATTATTGAAGCGTTACAAGAGGCGGGTTCTTTGATTAAAGAGGAACCCTATCAACATAAATATCCCTATGATTGGCGGACGAAAAAACCGACAATTTTTAGGGCGACAGAACAATGGTTTGCATCGGTGGAAGGTTTCCGTGAACAGGCTTTAGAAGCTATTAAACAGGTGCAGTGGATTCCCTCACAGGGAGAAAATAGGATTACGCCAATGGTAAGCGATCGCAGTGATTGGTGTATTTCTCGTCAGCGCAGTTGGGGGGTTCCCATTCCGGTTTTTTATGAGGAAGAAACGGGGGAACCTCTGCTAAATGAGGAAACGATTAACCATGTAAAAGATATTATTGCTCAACACGGTACTGATGCTTGGTGGAAACTTTCGGTTGAGGAATTACTGCCGGAATCTTACGTTAATAATGGCAAGAAATACCGCAAGGGAACCGATACTATGGATGTCTGGTTTGATTCGGGTTCCTCTTGGGCGGCGGTGGCTAAACAGCGCCCAGAATTGGCTTATCCGGCTGATATTTATTTGGAAGGTTCTGATCAACATCGGGGTTGGTTTCAGTCTAGTTTATTAACCAGTGTGGCTAATCATGGGATTGCACCTTATAAAACTGTGCTAACTCATGGTTTTGTGCTGGATGAAAAGGGATATAAAATGAGTAAATCCCTGGGAAATGTGGTAGACCCGGCTGTGGTTATTAATGGGGGCAAAAATCAACAACAAGACCCCGCTTATGGTGCGGATATCCTGCGTTTGTGGGTGTCTTCGGTGGATTATTCGGCGGATGTACCTTTGGGTAAAAATATCCTGAAACAGATGTCGGATGTTTACCGCAAAATTAGAAATACGGCGCGGTTTTTGTTGGGGAATTTGCATGATTTTGACCCAGCAAAAGATGCGATCGCTTATGAGGATTTACCGGAGTTAGATCGGTATATGTTGCACCGCATGACGGAAGTGTTTGCGGAGGTGACAGACGCTTTTGAAACTTATCAGTTTTTCCGATTCTTTCAGGTAGTGCAAAATTTCTGTGTGGTCGATTTATCCAATTTCTATTTGGATATTGCGAAAGACCGACTATATATTAGCGCGGAAAATGGTTTCCGGCGGCGCAGTTGTCAGACTGTTTTGGCGATCGCCCTAGAAAATTTGGCGAAAGCGATCGCGCCTGTCCTTTGTCATACGGCAGAGGATATCTGGCAAAATATACCATATTCTACGCCATATTTATCAGTATTTGAATCTGGTTGGGTTCGGTTAGATGAAGCCTGGAAAAAGCCTGAATTAGCAGAGTTTTGGGTGAAATTACGGGAGATTCGCGCCGAGGTTAATCAGGTGATGGAACAGGCGCGCAAAGATAAAATGGTGGGTTCTTCTCTGGATGCTAAAATCTTGCTATATGTGGCAGATGAAAAATTGCGTCAACAGTTAGCGGCAATGAATCCAAATCCGGCGGAATTTAAGCAGAATAACGGCGTTGATGCTTTGCGATATCTGTTGATTTGTTCTCAGGTTGAGTTACTGGAAAATCCAGATAAACTGGCAGATTTGCAGTATAAAAGTGAGTCGGAATTGATGGCGATCGCTGTGGTGAATGCTGAGGGCGAAAAATGCGATCGCTGTTGGAATTACTCTGTCCATGTCGGTGAGTCTTCAGAACATCCCACCATCTGCGAACGTTGTGTTTCGGCTTTAGCCGGAGAGTTTTAACCACAGACACCGGGTTTCTCCCAACCCGGTTTCTTGAGAAGAAATGGAGCGAGCGATCGCCGATTAATTAGCTAAATCAATCAACTCGCTGGATGCAAATAAACAGCCTCTTTTGATGCTAAACTGGGTCAGTTAGAAGGAGTCAAATTGCTATGAAACCCAAATTAACCCAAGCTGAGATAGAGGCGATCGCACTTCTAACTACTCCCGATCCTTTGGTCTATGATTGGAATATCCCACGAACAGCGATCGCGCTTATTACTGCCCATTCCAGTGAATTTTAACCGCCCAATTATCACCTCAATGAAACAGGAGAGAAGATAACTTCTCTCCGCTATAACTATAAATTGATGTATAAGGTTAATTGGCTTGCTACTTTGTACCTGTCCGACTCATCCTGAAACCATAGACATAAATATCAGCAAATCCATAACGTTGTTCTTTTTCCCGCCATTTCGCCAGCCCAATTTCGCTTAAAAAATTGGCAAATTCATCAAATTGAGAATATATTTCTAGTGCGTTATTCTGCCATATTTGTTCCAGTTGTTCTCGGGAAGGTAAAGCAGGAACACCTTCTAATGAATCAAAAAATTTACATAGATCGGGATATTCCTGTTTAATGGCATCACAACGTTCCTCTGATGCCTTTTCTAAACCAATCTCCAGAGATTTTCCGCGAAGTAAGCGATCGTCAGTGGGAGACTTAACTGATGTTTGATCTTTATAAGTTAGCTCCTGGTCTCTTGCTGCTTCAAGTAAAGCACTTAAACTGCGGGGAAAGGCAGTGCCATTTAAGTCCGATAAACGTTCGTAAACCCATCGATAAACATATTTAGCTTTGTTGTCAGTTCGACGACGAATTCCCCACAATAAATCGAGGGCAAGATTTAAGTTGTCTTCACTAGCATTATCAATATTTTCCACAGGTGCAATGCGATCGACTAAATCTTTAAAATCTCCTGATTGCATAGCTTGACGAAGGGCTAATCGCAAAAAATCTATCCTTGTCCACCGCAGGAATAGATCGCGTCCATTAAAGTGACTTTTATTGTCAAAGTTTAAACGGTTCCATATATCTTCTCGCAGAAAAACTTTAAATCGAATAGACGTTAATCGACGCGCATCGCAAGCCTGAATCAGTTGGAATAAACCAGTTAAAGCGTGTTGTCTAACTCCATCTGTTTCTGGGAAGTCTTCATCTAAATCGTCATATAAAAGCCAAATTGTTTGATTTTTATGCCGTTGCTGTTCATTCAGAATATCCAAGGCATCTGACAAAAGAAGTCTTAAATTTGAATCCGTTGATAATTGAATTAATGCTTGAGTATGTTCAATCTGCCAGTTTTCTTTCGATAGTCTTTTTAAAATTTCGCGTAACGTTTCAAATTTAGATTTTTGATTTCCTTTTTCTGGTAGTCTCAACTTGTTGGATTGAAATAATCGCAGGATTAAGTACGATCGCCATAAAGCTTCCCAATTCCCATTCCTATCGGTTAAATTATTATGAATAATTTGAAATTCATTGCGGGTGGGGCGACTGTTTTCAAATCCACCATGGCCAGATAAAAAACTTACGGCATCTAATCGACCGCGAGCTAACTGTTTAGCCTTTGATTCATGTTTTAATAGAAGTAAGTAAAGTGCTGTTTTTCCAGTTCCTTTGCGACCTCGGATCAGACAAGTTGTTTCATCTAAGAACTTATCAAAATTAGCAGTTCTTTGAAACAGTTCAATCAGGTTAGATTTTGGATCGGCAGCATTTAAGGCAGGAAATTGGAGGCTTTCGATAATTTTCCAGCGTTCAGAAGTATCTTTACCGGGCAATATTTCTCCTAAGCGAAGTTGATTAGTATCTTCATCGATTAAGTTAGCAATTCGGTTGTAGTAATCTAATAATCCGGTTACAGGATAATCCTCAGCCAGAGCAATTGGTGGCAGATAAGGAACTACCAATGGTTCTGCTATTTCCGATTGAGTATCATCTGAGTCATACCCATTTTCACTCAATTCATCTTGAGCGATTTCCTGCTCAATGACTTGACGCAAAATCCCCCAAAGCTTTGTCACTTTAGCCATTCCCATATCGCTGATATCGGGAACGGGTGAGAAGACAAAATTCATTGACAGCTTGCCAAAAGAATTAAGTGATTTGAGGAGAAGATCGATCCCTTGCCGATTTTGCTCATTGGGAAACAAAAATATAATAGCTTCATCAGCCGCTTGTAGTAAAGATAAAGCCCCCCATTCATTGATTCCGGTGCGAGAATCCACTAAGATAACGTCTGGTTTTAGCTGTTCTTGAATTTCACGACTAAACATAGACCAGAGGGTTTCACCATTATCAAGAATCATAGTGGCTCTGAGATCATCAACTTTAGAAATATAATCAAGACTTAAAGATCCCGCCGGAACAATAAAGAGTCTTCCTGTAGCATCAGGTATTGTCACTTCGCCAAATATCTTGGTGATTAAAATATTAGGTTCTAACCCTTCAGGCAAATAAGAACGCTCATAAAAATAATCCACAATACCGAATTGAGGGAGTGGGTTTAAGCTAAAAGCTGTACTTAAACCGGGCGCTTCTAAATCTAAGTCAACAGCTACAACTTTACGACCGCGCATAGCCAAAATCCAAGCCACATGGGTTAATGCAGTTGTTCGACCGACTCCCCCCTTAAAGGAATAAAATGTGACTGTGCGAGGAATGCGGGGTTGAGGTTGAGGATATGGGGATTGATTTTGTGGATTTGCAGCCCACAATGCTAAATCTTGCCAAGTATTTATGGAACTTCCCTTTACAAGTGGTGGGGCTGACAAATTCAGGGATCGTGCTTCTTCTACTGCATATAAAGAAATAAAACCTGGGGATATATTAATCTGAAATTGACTCAGGATGCTCTGCAATTGCTCCTTTCGCTGCGACATCGATAAGCCTGTAAATTTATTACTGACAATCGTCAAATTCAGAAGTCCAGAAGTTGAAATATTAATGTCAGTCCATTCTTGCGAACTTTGCACATAGCTGTCCGTAATCTGCCGTTTCAGTAATAGTTGCCAGGTTTCTTCCATATCTACCTCTTTAAAGTTGAGTCAAAGTTGAGTTGCTTGCTTTTGTAGCCAATTTAGAAGACTCTTATATGAAGACAGCCAATCCTTATAGTCTTTGTCATTAGGCTCATTCCCATAATAACGCATCTCTATAAAATGTTGATTTGGGGTTTCAACTGTAGCCAGCCACCTCATTACCTGGGGAAATTTTTGAATCCGGCTGTACAGCCGATTATGCCGCTTTAATGCGTCGTGTAAACGATGTTGTGGATTAGTAATTGTATGACCAGGATCGTTAGAGTCGGTTTTCCATTCTCGGCTTGCACCTTTGGGTAATGAAGCGAATATCATCGATTTTAGCAGACATTCTATGGTAATGCCACCAAAATGCATTGCGGCTACTTTTCTGTTGAAATTAGATGAACAAAGTATTTCAGTATCCTTATGACGTTCTAAAAAGGCGGCTTGGTAATCTTCCATGTTGGCTGGATGCTTGGTTACAATGGTATATCTAGCATATATCTTGTATGGTTATAGCTTTTCTCATTAAGTAATCTGTCATTTTGGCCTGAGTCTGTAGAATTGGCTAACCTGCGGGAAGGGGTTCACCCTGCGGCAAGCGGCTTTGAGTCTACGGCAGGGGCGAAAGAAAGACGCGGGTAGAGAGGATCTCTCTTAAATTACTGAGGTCTTGCACCAATTGCAACAACAGCCCCGCGATCGCCCCTGTATGGGTCATTAAATATCAAAAGGGAGTCGCCAATTTAACTGTGCTGGCTTATTTGTAAGTTTACATGAGTTTTGGTATAATTAAAAATCATGTTTTCTTCCCCGACTAAATATGAAAATTGCTACCTGGAATGTGAATTCAATTCGGACTCGACAAGACCAAGTTTTGAGCTGGTTACAAGGTCAGGATATTGATGTTTTGTGCCTACAGGAAACTAAGGTTATTGATCAAGATTTTCCGCGATCGCCTTTTGAAGAATTGGGCTATCATGTCTATATTTATGGTCAAAAAGCCTATAATGGGGTGGCAATTTTTAGTCGCCTAAATATCGAGTCTGTAATTATGGGATTTACTCCGATTTTGGGTGCTGACCAGGTGGGGGAATTGGACGACCAAAAACGGGTAATTGCTGGGGTGATTGATGATATCTGTATTGTCAATGTTTATATCCCGAATGGGTCGAGTGTGGGAAGTGATAAATATGAGTATAAGTTACAGTGGTTAAACCGATTAGGGGATTATCTACAACAGATGTTAATCAAATATCCTCATCTGTGTATTTGTGGTGATTTTAATATTGCGCCAGAAGATCGGGATATTTATAATCCTCAAAACCGGGAAAATCATATTATGGCATCGGCGGCGGAACGTCAAGCCTTAGATGCGATCGCTAATTTGGGTTTAGCAGACGGCTTTCGTAAGTTTACCCAAGACGGCGGACATTTTACCTGGTGGGACTACCGCGCCGCCTCATTTACCCGCAACCGAGGCTGGAGAATTGATCACCATTATCTAAGTCCTGGACTCTATCAAAATGCGATCGCTTGTTACATTGACACTGAACCCAGAACCCAACCAAAACCGAGTGATCATGCACCCGTTATTTTAGAAATCGGAACTTAGTTTTCGGGTAAGTTAAAGTTAACATCTTCGTAAATGGCGGCAATTTGTTCGGTGAAATCCAGGCTAACAATATGAAAAGTAGTGTCGTCTGTATCCTCAGATAAACTATAACTATTAAATAGCCAACTGTCATCCTGGCGGCGAAAAATCTCTAAGCGAGGATGACGGGTATTAATTAATATATATTCCTGTAGGCTATCAAGACTTTGATAGTCCATAAATTTATCACCCCTATCAAAGGCTTCTGTGGAGTCGGACAATACCTCAATGATAAGTTGAGGAAATTGTTTATAGGTGGGTGTATCTCTATCACGCTGGTCACAGGTTACGAGAATATCGGGATAGTAAAAACGCTCACTTTTGGCTTTTTGAATACGGACTTTCATATCTGATATATACACCCGACAACTAGAGCCTCTGAGATGATTACGAAGTGCGATCGCCATATTTAAAGCGATCGTAACATGGGTATCAGTTGCACCCGCCATAGCGTAGACTTCTCCATCAATATATTCATGCTTGACAGAACTTTGGGCTTCTAGTTTTAGGTAATCATCTGGGGATAAATTGACAAAATTGGGTGTGGCAATCATATTTATATTTATTGATTATTAAAGTTAACATCTTCGTAAATGGCGGCAATTTGTTCGGTGAAATCCAGGCTAACAATATGAAAAGTAGTGTCGTCTGTATCCTCAGATAAACTATAACTATTAAATAGCCAACTGTCATCCTGACGGCGAAAAATCTCTAAGCGAGGATGACGGGTATTAATTAATATATATTCCTGTAGGCTATCAAGACTTTGATAGTCCATAAATTTATCACCCCTATCAAAGGCTTCTGTGGAGTCGGACAATACCTCAATGATAAGTTGAGGAAATTGTTTATAGGTGGGTGTATCTCTATCACGCTGGTCACAGGTTACGAGAATATCGGGATAGTAAAAACGCTCACTTTTGGCTTTTTGAATACGGACTTTCATATCTGATATATACACCCGACAACTAGAACCTCTGACCTGGGCGCGAAGTAGGGCAAATATATTTCCAGCAATAGTAACATGGGTATCAGTTGCACCCGCCATAGCGTAGACTTCCCCATCAATATATTCATGCTTGACAGAACTTTGCTCCTCTAGTTTTAGGTAATCATCTGGGGATACATTGGCAAAATTGGGTGTGGCAATCATTTGCTAACTCTCCAATAGTAATTAAGATTATATCATATTTTGAATGCAGACAAACATTGAGATTAATAAAAGTTTACGATTGTCTAAATTTTACCTAATAGCCAATAGGTGGTCATATTGCCTTTCCCCTTAACATTAATTGTGCCTCTGGGTTTAAATTTATAACGATATTTTAGGCGTTCATAGGTGATATCTGTAACTTGAATAGAGCCAGGTTTTCCTGATGATTCCATGCGGGAAGCAATGTTAACGGCATTTCCCCATAAATCATAGGAGAATTTTTTAATGCCAATTACTCCGGCTACTACGGATCCAGTATTAATACCAATCCTAATTTGAAAATGTTCGCAACCTGAAATATTACCCAAGATTTTACAAGTCTTAAAGTCATCCATAATTTGCTGCATTTCTAAAGCCATATCGGCGATCGCTTCTGCATGGTCATCCCGGGGAATTGGTAAGCCTCCCACTACCATATAAGCGTCACCAATAGTCTTGATTTTTTCTAAACTATACTTGTCGGCTAATTCATCAAATCGGGAAAACATCTGATTTAGCAATTCCACCAACTGAATGGGAGGAATGCGAGCAGATAAAGGAGTGAAGCCGACAATATCTGCAAATAAAATGGTCACATTTTCCATAGAGCAAGCAATGGTTTTTTGTTCATTCTTGAGTTGATCAGCAATAGCTTTTGGCAAGATATTTAATAATAGTTTTTCGGATTTATCTTTTTCATATCGGAGTTCAAACGTCCGCTCCTCTACCCGTTTTTCTAAGGCGGAAAAAGCATCTTGAACCTGTTGAGTCATCATGTTAAAAGACTTGGCTAAAATCCTGAGTTCTTTGATACCATTAGCATGAACTTTTTGCTGTAATTTGCCTTGAGCGATCGCCTGACTTGCGTCACTCAAATTGGAGATAGGAAGACTAATCCATCTAGCTATCAGAATGCTAAAAATTGTAGGAAAGATTAAAGCCAAAATACACATTAAAATTGTAGTGCGTTTGCTGGCATTAATAGTAGCCATAAAATCATCTTCGGGAACTACTAACACAATTAACCAGTCTAAGCCATGACCATCACTAAATGGTAAGATTTGCACGAATTGCCGTTCGCGTTTGATTTTAAAATCGAATTGTTTGGGTTTAGTGATTGTGTGTAAGTTTAAATTTTTATTGGTTAAATATTTGGCGGTTTCTCGGACTAATATATTTTCACTTTCTGTAGCTTGACGAATTTGGATATGATCGCCAATTTTCCGGGTCATACTATCATCAGTGGAACTGGAAACTAATAAACCAGAACGCTCGATAATAAAGGCTTCTCCGGTTTTACCAATTCCTAAATTTTGCAAAAATCTCCGGAGTTCTTCAGATAATAAAATATCAGTTCCGCACACGCCAATAAAACGATTTCCCCAAGGATCATAAGTAGATAAACTGGCGGTAATGGTGGGTAATTGTGTGGTAAAATCTAAATAAATATCACTCCATACGGACTTTCCTGTGGCTTGTGCGGCTCGATACCAGGGACGTTGACGAGGCTCATAGGGTCCAGCATCCCTAAGAAAATAAAGGCGATCGCCACGGACATCAATACCGTATAAGTGCATATTTCCATTGGTTTGATTATTCCTAATCATTAACTCAAAAAATGACCCGTCATCACTCCAACTCACACCGATAAAATTTCCGGTTTCTTCTTCGGCACAATAAACGGCATTAAGATAAGGTGAGTTTTTAATGTGCTGCAAAAAAACATTAATTCTTTCCCCACTATAAAAATCAATTTGACCCTGGGAAAAGCTATCGGTATTTAACTTATTGATTTGATGAGGTATTCTAATATATGCTTGTAATTGCTGGTCAATGCGAGCAGTTAATTCCTGGCGCAGTTGAAATGCTAAATCTCGCACGGCTGCTTCGCCATTGCGAAAAGAAAAATAACCGACCAAACCGACAGTTAATGCTACTTGTAGCAAAAACGGTACTACTAAAATAGTGCGGAGTGAAATGTTACTGAATATCCGCTTGAGTTGTCTCTGAAAACGGCGAAGATAGAAAGCCAACATGGAATTAACTACCTGACAACTTTGAGTTTCAACTGTCGTCAGTATACCTTGAAAACTGTGGAAACTGCTAAAATGGCTTTTGGATAGTGTCTGGTCATCGGGTAATTATGCTATCGTATAACTTGTTGGTATCAATACCCAGAATCATATAAGATTAATTTAGTTACCATTGGGAGCTATTCCTACCACTTTAGTTATAAGTTGTATAACTCCATGGTATTATGGTTTTTGGCTAGAAATTAGCCAAGCGACCAGTTTACTATCAACCATAAAAATTAATCATTAGGAGATGGATAAAATGCGAATTTTAATCATGGGTGGCACTAGGTTTATTGGGGTTTATCTCACCAAGATTTTAGTCAGCCATGGTCATGACGTGGTATTATTTAATCGGGGAAATAAACCGAGTCCGGTAGACGGAATTAAACAAATTCATGGCGATCGCACTGATGCCAACCAATTGAAAGAAAAGCTATCCGGTGAAACCTTTGATGTCATTTTTGATAATAATGGTCGCCAATTAAGTGATACCCAACCCCTAGCCGATTTATTTAATGGTCAGGTGAAACACTTTGTTTATATGAGTTCAGCCGGAGTCTATCTCAAGTCTGATCAAATGCCTCATATTGAAGGAGACCCCACCGATCCCAAAAGTCGCCATTTAGGGAAATATGAAACGGAAACCTACTTGCAAAAAGTGGGTATTCCTTGGACATCAATCCGACCAACTTACATCTACGGACCACAAAATTATAACCCTTTAGAGTCCTGGTTTTTCGATCGCATTGTTGCTAAACGTCCCATTCCTATTCCCGGTAATGGAATGCACATCACCCAATTAGGTCATGTGGAAGACTTAGCTAATGCCATGGTAGCAGTATTAGGAAATTCAACGGCTATTGGTCAAGTGTATAATATCTCAGGCGATCGCTTTGTCACCTTTGATGGGTTAGCCAAAGCCTGTGCGATCGCTGCGGGTCAGTCCCCAGATGACCTGCAATTAATTCATTATGACCCCAAAAACTTTGATTTCGGGAAACGTAAAGCATTTCCCCTGCGAGTTCAGCATTTCTTTGCGGATGTTCACAAAGCCATAAATCAACTCAATTGGCAACCCAAATATGATCTAATTTCCGGATTAAAAGATTCCTGCCAAAACGATTATCTAGCTAATAGTAATCAAGGAGAGGTAGACTTTTCTACCGACGATGAAATCATCAAAGCCGCCGGGTAAATTTCATCAAAAAGGGGTAGTTATTAATTAATTACCCCCCAATTGTTTAATTATACCATTACATCGAATAATCGAACATGACCAACTTAGCAGGTAAAGTCGCCTTAGTTACAGGTGCATCCAGAGGATTAGGTAAAGGAATTGCCATTGGTTTAGGAGAAGCTGGCGCTACTGTTTATATCACAGGTCGCAGCCTATCGCAAGCCAATGATGCTGTAGGAGGCAGTTTAGAAGAGACTCGGTTAGAGGTGGAAAAAGCCGGGGGTAAATGTATCGCGATTGCGGTTGATCACGGTGATGATCAACAAGTGGAATTACTTTTTAATCGCATTGATCAGGAACAACAGGGACAACTTGATTTATTGGTAAATAACGCATATAAGGGAGTGCGAACTTTAACAGAAATGCAGGGTAAACCCTTTTGGGAAAGCGAACCGCAAGTTTGGGATGAAGTTAATAATGTAGGCTTACGCAGTCATTATGTGGCGGCTGTTTTAGCAGCTAGAATGATGGTTAAACGTCGTCAAGGTTTAATCTGTACTATTTCATCTTGGGGGGGATTTTCCTATCTTTTTAGTGCCGTTTATGGGATTGGAAAATCTGCCTGCGATCGCTTGGCGGCGGATTTTGCGACTGAACTCCAACCCTATAATGTCGCTTCCGTTGCTGTTTGGCCAGGAATTGTTAACACAGAACATATGTCTAGGGTCGCCACGGAAATAGAAGCCTCCAATGTCGCCACAGATGATCCAGCAATCCGATCGCTTGTTGACCGCTATAATTGGGAAACACCCCTCTTGACCGGGAGAGTTATTGCAGCCTTAGCAGCCGATCCGAATATTATGCGTCGCAGTGGTCGCCTGCAAATTGTCGCCGAACGCGCTCAAGAGTATAATCTAGTAGATGAAAATGGTAATCGTCCAGTTTCTCTGCGATCGCTGCGTTTTTTACTACCCATGAAATGGCCGCAACTCCAAAAATCTGCATCATTAATTCCTAATGTAAATATTCCCTGGTCTGTGCTATTATCAACTATGCTAAAATCTCCGAAAATTTAACCATGACTCAACTAGAAAATGCCACAGTAGTTTTAACGGGTGCTACTGGCGGATTTGGTCAACAACTCACCCGCCAATTATTAGCAGCAGGTAGCCGTTTAATTTTAAGCGATCGCCATCAACCAACTCTCCACCAACAAGCACAACTAATTCAACAGGAGATTAAAACCGGAGAAATCCTCGCTTGTTTCGAGGCTGATTTATCTAACCGTGAGGGATGCGAAATCTTATTTAATCAAGTCAAAAGCCTGGAAGTTCCCATCGATATTTTAATCAATAACGCCGGACTAGCCGTTTATGGTCGGATGGACGAAACACCCCCGGAAAAATGGGAAACCCTCATGGAAGTAAACCTACTTGCACCAATGCGTTTAACCAGTCTATTTGTAGGGGATATGATTAGCCGTCGCCAAGGTCATATCGTCAATATTTCCTCCGTGGCTGGTTGGAGTGGGAAAGCTGGTTTAACTCACTATTGCGCCAGTAAATTTGGCTTACGAGGCTTTAGTGAGGGACTCTTTGATGAGGTAAAATCCTACAATGTCAAAGTGACCGCCGTCTACCCATTTTTTAGTCGGACCCCAATTTTAGACGCTGAAAAATATGGAACCCTAGCCACTAACTATCAAGGTTTACCAGAGGCTTGGTTGACCGACCCTAAGCAGGTCATGAAAGCGACTTTGCGAGGTATTCAATCCAATCAACTCCATGTATTCCCAGACTCCCCGGCAAATTTCATTCATTTACTCAAACGCTATACTCCTTTTTGGTTAGATAAAATTTCGTTTTTGGCTGCTAAAAAACTTGTAAAAAATCCTAAAGTATGACTGCTCAAATCTTAGGAAATAACCCCAAAACTGCCGACAAATATCTAATCATCGGAGCCGGATTTGTCGGATTAGGTATAGCCGACGGTTTAAAAACCGCGAAAATTCCCTATGACCAAGTAGATGCCAGTGATGATATTGGTGGTAATTGGTATCATGGTGTCTATGAAACTGCCCATATTATTTCCTCGAAGAAAATCACCCAATTCACTCATTTTCCGATGCCGAATGATTATCCTGATTTTCCGAGTGCCAAACAAATGCGGGACTACTTAAACCATTTTGCTGATGCTTTTAATCTGCGCCCCAACATTGAACTAAAACGCACCATCACCCTAGTTAATCCTATCGCCAAAAATCTCTGGTTAGTCAGCTTTGATAATGGAGAAAAGCGAATTTATAAAGGGGTGATTATATGTAATGGTCATCATTGGTGCAAACGATTTCCCGAATTTCCCGGAACTTTTAACGGTGAAATGATACATTCTAAAGACTACAAAACACCCGACCAACTTAGAGGTAAACGAGTCTTAATAATTGGTGGTGGTAACTCCGCCTGTGACCTAGCCGCCGAAGCAGCTAGAGTCGGTCAAAAATCGGTGTTAAGCCTGCGGGAGTCTGTGTGGTTTATTCCCAAAACCTTTGCTGGTGTTCCTCTATCGGATTTAATTCGTTGGTGGATGCCTGAAGCCTTGCAAAGATTAATGTGTTATGGTATAATCAAGCTAAGTTTTGGCAGCCATGAAAACTATGGTTTGCCCAAACCAAAATATCGAATTTTCGATAAACATCCCACCCTAAATAATGAAGTACCCTACTATATCAAGCATGGAAAAATCACCCCCAAACCCGCCGTCAATAAATTAGACGGTTGGGATGTAGAATTTAGCGATCGCACCAGGGAAACCTTTGATTTAATAGTGTGTGGCACAGGCTATCATGTTTCCTATCCCTTTCTACCTCCCGAATTACAAAGAGTCAAGGGGGCGACTGTGCAGTGTTATGGGGGGGCATTTTTAGATGATTATCAAGGGCTATATTATATCGGATGGGGTCAAGCGCGAGGCGGTGTAGGTTCGTTGATTTCTGCTTATGCGCCCTTATTTACCCGATGTTTAAAACTACAAGAGGAAATCAAGATTCCCTTGGGTTTAGTCTTGAAGGAAATCGGACAGACTTTGCCGACCACTCACCTATCTGATCCACAGAAAGTTTTGAGGCAAATTCAACTATTTAACCTCTTGTTTAATTGGTTCACAAAAAAAGCCCACCAAATTGATCAACGTTATCCTAATTTTGAAAATCCCTTTCAAGCCTAGAAGCACCCATCAACGGCTCAGAGACAATTTCTCAACCCCAGGACTTCCTACAAGGCTATAACTGGTCTTATGGATGTAATTAGCCAACTTTCCAACAACCTAGGCTACAATCAAAGTATCTACCTTAGTTTTGAGTTGGATCAACAGATTATGGGTTTATTAGTCTCTATTTTGATGTCAGGTCACAAATAACCAAGCCTTTCCGGGTGGTTGGGTGCTAAGTTTATTTACTCATCCCAGTTGTTTCGTAGAAGCATCATCAACGCAAAACGCCGTCAATAACCCCCCCCACAAAGGGATGAGGCTGACCACAGCCACAAACCTAAGTGAGTTTAGTTGACAGACCTGGGTGAAGCCTTCGAGAGACTTTCCGGGTCTACCTTGGGAGTAAGGGTTGAAGTTCTTACCTGGGAATGGGTCGCTAGTTCCTAACTGTCAAACCTTATGGTTAAAGATTTTTTGTCAAGCCAACCAGACTTACTCCAGGGAGTCTTGGGACAACGGAGGGGAATTACCCAGAAAGCAACAGGATTGTATGTTAGTAGGGGAAGTGATGGTTAGTATTACTTTAAACCAGTGGTTGGCGAGGGAGAAACAGTAGAACTGACTTTGCACAATACCCATGGCACTCAAATGGCTTTTGAATGATGCACTTTTGGGGGTCCCGCCCACTCTATATCAATTGCTGTTCCTATCCCTCCCCACCCACAAGGGGATGGGGTTTCTCGGAGGAAGATTATGAAATTGCACAAGAAGACATTGCTCATTATTGGCGCAGCACTAATTAGCCTAATTGTGGTGTTGTATACAACAGCATCCTGTATCCTGATTCAGAATTTCCGTAATCTGGAGATTGAGTCGGTGCATCAGGATGTAGTCCGGGTAATTAAAGCCTTAGAGGATGACCTGGCTAATTTAGATACGATCGCTCAAGATCAAGCCAAATGGGATGATACCTATGCCTTTATCAATCAACAAAATAGCCGATATGTGCGATCTAACCTAGCTAACACTATGTTTATGGATCTGAGGCTAAATCTCTTCATTCTGATAGATAGCCAAGGTCAAATCGTCTTCAGCAAAGGTTTCGACATCAACAGCCAAACAGAAACCCCTATTCCCGCCAGTCTCTCGCCTCACCTAAAATCGGTCAGTCTGTCATTTTCCAACCCCTCCCGGTCTTGTTTTGAGAAAGAAGAGGAAATCCCCTGTCCCACAATAGGGATCGTCATGTTACCAGAAGGCCCATTGCTGCTATCGGCCCGTCCCATCCTTACCAGTATTGCCCATGGACCAAGCCGGGGAACCCTAGTAGTGGGTCGCTATCTTGATCATAACGAAATAGATCGCCTGACTCAAATTACCCAACTTGCGGTGGAAATCAACCCTTGGACTCCCCTCAACCCCCAACAAACCCAACAAATCATCAATGCGGAAGACCCCATCAGAGTTCAACCCCTAGATACTTCGACTATCCTGGGGTCTATTCCCCTCCTAGACATTTATAATCGACCGATTCTCAACCTGGAAATCCAAAGCGATCGCCCCATTTTCCGCCAAGGTCGCACCAGCCTAATTTATCTCACATTTTCCCTATTTCTGATCGGCATAATTTTAAGTGCAATTACCATACTGGTATTTGAGAAACTGATTTTAGCCAGACTGTTAGACCTCACCCACAAAATTAATCAAATCGGCAAAAGTCGCGACCCATCCCTACGGCTGACAGTACCCCCAGGGGAAGATGAACTCACCGGGTTAGGACAAACCATTAATCAAATGTTAGAAGCCTTAGAACAAGCCAATATTCAAAGCCAGGATAGTGAAGAAAGATATCGGCTAATGGCGGAATATTCCACCGATTTAATTACTCATCACTCTCGCCGAGGTTTGATCCGCTACGCCTCCCCCGCCTGTTCGTTGCTATTAGGATATGAGCCGGAAAGTTTAATTGGTCAACACCCCAGTAAATTTTTTCACCCAGATGACCTTAACACACTCAGCAAGACATTAGAAATTGTTTTAAGTCAAAAAGTATCCTATACTCTAACCTATCGTATACGCCACAAAAACGGCGAATATATTTGGTTTGAAACCACCAGTCGCGCTATTTATCATCCCGAGACCGGGAGAGTGCAAGAAATTCTGGGTGTCTCCAGAGATATTAGCGATCGCAAACAGCGGGAACAGGAACTACAAGACAGCGAAGCCTCAATTAGGAGTCTTTATCAAATCACCTCATCTCGTCATTTAGACTGGCAAGAACAACTCCAGCAAATCCTCAAGTTGGGCTGTGATAAATTCCACTTAGAAGTCGGTATAATTAACCAGATATTGAACCTAGACACCCCCCAGCCTTCCGCCCAAATTATGGCAGGAATTGACCCTAATAATAGCTGGTCATTTGGGGATAATTTTGATTTAAATAATCCGTTGATTTTGGCGACATTAAAGGCTGAAAACCCCCTGATTTTTGAATCAGTGTTAGTCTCCGGATTCCCCTCTTATGCCGATGAAAATTGCTGGCAAATTGAGGCATATATGGCTATTCCTATTAAAGTCTATGGTCAGGTTTATGGAACTCTTTGTTTTTGGAGTCAAAACCCTTTAAATGAGCCATTTAGAGCCGTTGACCAAGAACTATTAAAACTCATGGCGCAGTGGATAGGTAGTGAAATAGAACGACAGCAAACCGCCCAAGAATTGAGTCAAGCCAGGGATGAGGCTCTCGCAGCCACTCGTGCCAAAAGTGAATTTTTAGCCACTATGAGCCATGAAATTAGGACTCCCATGAATGCAGTAATTGGGATGACCGGATTGTTATTAGATACTCCTTTAAGTCTAGTTCAACAGGATTTTGTCGAAACCATTCGCAGCAGTAGTGATGCCCTACTTTCTTTAATTAATGATATCCTAGATTTCTCCAAAATAGAATCAGGAAAATTAGACCTAGAAGCCTTCCCCTTTAGTTTACGCACTTGTCTTGAAGAATCCCTGGACTTATTGGCGACCAAAGCCGCGAGTAAATCCCTAGAATTGGGATATTTCATTGATGCTTATACCCCCAATGAAGTGGTGGGAGATATGGCAAGAGTTAGGCAAATTTTAGTGAATTTACTCAGCAACGCCGTTAAGTTTACCGCCCGGGGTGAAGTGTTGGTATCAGTGTCAGCAAAACCACTGTTTTCGGATTTAGAATTGACTGCCAAATCTATGTATTCTACCCACTATCAAATTGAGGTAGCAGTGTCGGATACAGGTATTGGTATTCCGGTCGATCGCATGAATCGTTTATTTAAGTCCTTTAGTCAGGTTGATGCTTCCACGAATCGACAATATGGCGGGACAGGATTAGGTCTAGCTATTAGTCAGCGACTGGCCGAAATGATGGGGGGTAAAATGTGGGTAGTCAGTGGTGATGCGATCGGTGGTCATCCCCCAGAAAATTGGCAGATAAATAAAGATACTCCCACACAGGGATCTACATTCTATTTTTCCATAGTAGTTCAGAGTAGCCAGAATTTATTACCACAGTGGAATCATGCTGATGAATTAGCCGGAAAACGACTATTAATTATTGACTCTCACCCCACCAATCGCCAAATTTTGACCAAGCAAGTTCAATGCTGGGGTTTAGTGGTAGAAGATACCGACAGCCCCACAGAAGCGATCGCCTGGTTAAAACAAGGTAAAACCTTTGATATCGCCATTGTGGAAATGGAAATCGCCAATTTGGACGGGTTCAATTTTGCCACCCAAGTCCGACAGACTTCAGCCGGGGTTGACCTCCCCTTAGTCATGTTAATTTCCGTCGGTCAACAAAATTTTAACCCCACCGATCATCGAGATTTTGTCGCCTTTCTGAATAAACCCATTAAACAATCACCCCTATACAATATTCTGATTAACGTCCTGTGTGGGGAACCTCTACAGATTAAAAATTGGAGTCGCAACCAAATGCGATCGCCCCAAGATATTCCCCTGTTAGCAGAAAAACTCCCCCTGCGGATTTTATTAGCCGAGGATCACCTAGTTAACCAAAAAGTCGCCCTACAAATCCTGCAAAGAATGGGATATAGGGCTGATGTCGCCGGGAATGGTTTAGAAGTTCTCGAAGCCCTAGAAAGACAGCCATACGATGTCATTTTAATGGATATGCAGATGCCCATTATGGATGGCTTAGAAGCAGCCCGACAGATTAAAAAACGCTATGATAACCAAGAAAAACCCTACTCCCCACGCCCGCGCATTATCGCCGTTACAGCCAATGCTATGGAAAGCGATCGCGCTGAATGTATAGCAGCCGGAATGGATGACTATATCAGTAAACCTATCCGTATGGAACAATTAGTTAAAGTTCTCCGTAACTGTCGCCCCATCACCTGCGATGCCATTGTACCTTCAACATATTTAAATACCACCACCGATGATAGCAAATCTTCCCCCATTCTTGACCCCACTGTTTTACAAGGACTGCGAGAGATAGAAGCCTTGGAAGAAGTCGCCGAAATGTACATCGAAAGCGCCCCGGAACTTCTGAACACTATTCAAATAGCCCTCCAACAAAATGATCCCACAGCCCTCAAACAGGCCGCCCATTCCCTGAAATCCATCAGTGGGACTTTAGGCGCTTTTGGTTTATCCGAATTATGTCTGCAATTAGAAATCATGGGCCGTCAAGGAGTAGATGCAGGTGTCCCCATTCCTCAACCATCGGCTGAATCAGTTTATACTCAGATTCAAGCCGAGTTAGAAAGAGTCAAGGAAGCCCTGACCAATGAAGCGAGCGCAAATTTGACCATTTAACCGGCTTTTTTGCGACTGCGTTTGTTGATTAAGCCACTCCAGGCGATAGTCAGATAGCAACTAGCCAGCAGTAAACTACCTAAGCCGACCCGGAGATTAGATTTGAAAGTCCCCAGTTGCGATCGCTTTTCTGCCTCTCGCCGACGGTTTTCAATTTCCTGTTTCAGTTCCTGGCCAATGGCATTGCTTTGGACTCCCAACGCTTCCGGGTTTTCCTGAAATTCTTGCAGGCGCGCTAATTGTGCTTCGGTAAGCTGTTGTTCTTGGATATAATCTTCTAAGCGCTGCTGATTGCCTAAGATAGCTAACATTTGGGTTTGTTGTTCTTGCAGGCGTTCTTCTAGCTGCATTTTGGCCGTCGCTGCATCCTGATTAATTTTCTCAATCGTTTCATTACTCGCTGCTATAGTAGTGCCAACGTGCAGGGGAATCAGCACTAAATACATCACCCCCAGAATGCCAGAAATCACATAAACCCAAAATTTGAGACTGTTAAACCCCTGTTTAGGCTTTTCTGGTGATAGACCAGCTACCTCCTGTAACCCGTATGCACAAAACATTAAGGCGATCGCCAACACCGGAATCACCCCTTGTTCTACCATCTGAGTAGTAAAATTCAGTTGCCACCTGAGATCCCCAAAATTCGTTGGCACAAACAGCAAAATATAGTTAATTAGGGCAAAAAAGAATAAAATTACCCCCGCCAGCCTCAAAAATCCAGCAGCCTGGGACGGGATTTGATTTGGAGTTGTTCCTTTCATAACACATCAAGTTCCGTATTTTTACTGAGACTGATACATTTACGCGACATTTATCCGGCTATTGCCTGACAATGCGACGATAGCACTATTACCCGTTAAGGTAACA
>NZ_JBIMLI010000056.1:0-28790 GCF_051859755.1 Limnospira sp. | reverse complement strand
TTTATCCTCAACCCTTCTCGCTTATTATACTGTATTGCCCTAAAATATTAACCGAATTTGTGATTAAATCATGCTCTTGAATTTGATATTGGCGCTTATGAATTTTCAACCATAACTGAACCGGAACCTGAACCGGAACCTGAACCGGAAGTTGAACCGACTCCTGAACCGGAACCGACTCCTGAACCGGAACCGACTCCTGAACCGGAACCGACTCCTGAACCAGAGGTGGAACCCGAACCGGAAGTTGAACCGACTCCTGAACCGGAACCGACTCCTGAACCGGAAATTGAACCGGAACCGGAAGTCGAACCGGAAGTTGAACCGACTCCTGAACCGGAAGTCGAACCGACTCCTGAACCGGAAGTGGAACCCGAACCGGAAGTTGAACCGACTCCTGAACCAGAGGTGGAACCCGAACCGGAAGTCGAACCGACTCCTGAACCGGAACCGACTCCTGAACCGGAAGTCGAACCGACTCCTGAACCGGAAGTGGAACCCGAACCGGAAGTGGAACCGACTCCCGAACCGGAAGTGGGGGTTGAACCTACTCCTGAAGCACAACCGCAACCACAACCGCAACCACAACCGCAACCACAACCGCAACCGCAACCGCAACCGCAACCGGAAGAGACTCCTATTGCTGGACCTGTTCCTGTACCGGAAACTACTCCAGAAAGCAACCTTCAACCAGAGTCGGAATTAACTCCAGTGGTGACACCAAGACTAATACAACCATTAGACATCAGTGGTAGTATTAATATCCCATTGGTAAATATTCCCAGTTTGAATATTGATTCAATCCGCTTAATTAATGTGACTGAGGAGACCCTAGAAGGAACGGAAGCCGACGACTTCAAAGTGGGTACATCGATGGCTGAATCGATATATGGACGGGGTGGAAATGACACGATTTTTGGAATGGGAGGAGACGATAATTTAGAAGGAGGATTTGGGAATAATCTGTTGTGGGGAGGTGAAGGTAATGACTTCATCTTGGGAGGACCGGGAAATGATACTTTATATGGCGGTCAAGGTGATGATTTCCTGTTGGGAGGAGAAGGAAATGATGTAATTTGGGGAGACATCGGAAATGATACTATTGACGGCGGCGAGGGAGATGATTTAATCTTCGGCGGCGAGGGAGATGATTTAATCCTGGGAGGATTTGGGAATAATACGATTTATGGGGGTCAAGGAAATGATACTATCCACGGAGGAGATGGTAATGATTTAATCTTCGGAAATCAAGGAGCTGATTACCTACAAGGAAATCAGGGTAATGATACGATTTATGGAGGTCAAGACAATGATACTCTGTTAGGAATTGCGGGTAATAATCTCCTGTTGGGAAATCTCGGAAATGATTTTCTGGTAGGTGGTTTAGAATCTGATACTCTCTATGGCGGTCAGGGAAATGATACGCTAATTGGCGGGGATGGAGATGATTTCCTGAGTGGTGATAAGGGTAATGATCTTCTGATTGGGGGTGCAGGTCGCGATACTTTTGCGATCGCTTACGGACAAGATACGATCGCTGATTTGGAAGTGGGTGTTGACCAAATCTGGATCACGGCAGCTCTAGATCCTCGACAATTAGCGATCGCTCAAATTGACACCGGATCTCAAATCATCATCGCCGACACCGGAGAGGTCTTAGCCTTCTTAAATGGAGTGGAAGCGACTACCATAGATATAGAAGATTTTACCTTCTTCTAATTCGATGACCCCATCCATCTTCAAAATCATATATTTGCCACACTTAACCGATTTCGGTAAAGTAAACCAAAGGTAAATATTTGTCAATATGAAATTGAAGATTCTACTCACAACTGTGCTGGTGGTTTTCTGCGCTTGGGTGATACCAGTCCAAGCCGCAGAACCCCTCAAAACCTATTCCCTGAACATCCTACCAGAGATGTCCAGACAGAGCATCAAACTTGATCCCCCTGTCACCCAGATGACTGTCAGGATACTAAAGCCTGGAGATGTGGCTATTCCCTGTGGTGATGGTCAACAGACCTATACCTGCACTTCTGGGAAACTCCTCTGGATTCAATCTGACCAGGATCAGCCTATCAGCCAATTTTGGGGTCAGAATACGGCAGAAAAGCCTGTATATCTGACCCTAGAGGTTTTTCAGCAGCTATAGTCTCGAGAAGTTTAAGATGATTCGTCAAATTTGACGATGTGCAATCACTGCATAAAACGGGTCGCCGCCACCGAGTCCTAACATTTGCAAGACCGGGGGGACAGATGACTGATTGATAATTACTTCAGGGACGCTGAAGCCGGGTAATTCCCCACTACGGACTGAGTTAAAGTAGCTTTCTACGAGTTTGACTCGCTGGGGTTCTGTTCCGTCTCGCCATGCGGCGATCGCTTTTTGAAAAAACATCCGGTTAGAGAAACTCACAATCACCACTCCCCCCGGTTTTAAGACACGATGAATTTCACTAAATACGGCTTCAGGATACTGTAAATACTGTACTGATACGCAGATTAACACGGCATCAAATTCGCGATCGCCTAATGGTAATTTCGGGTCTTTATTCAGATCCTGAACAAAATAATGGTTCAGTTGACGGTTACGCGCCAACTCCTCCTCATTCATACCGTGTCCCTCTACATGGGAGAATTTCCGATCATCCGGGAGATGAGACACCCAGCTACTCATCAAGTCCAACACTCTGCTATTGTCTGAAAGGCGATCGCTATATAACCCCCTTAACCTATCAATAAATCCCTCGTCAACATGGGTCACAAATCGCGGATACTCATAAAATAATCTATCCTCGGTTTCGTCTAGTTTACTCCGTTGCTTCCCTGGTAACAACATCCCTAAATTTCTCCTATCCTAGATGATTCTCAAGTTTAACCTAACTATTAATTAAATTTAATCTCTATTGGTTACACTAGCCGCAAATTCTGAGGGTGAAGCCGTGACCGTTATCAAGATTATTCTCATAGCCGTGGTCTTACTATTGACCGGGGATTTCATCTCAACTTTTTTCTATCATGTCCCTGAACATATTTTCGGGAAATATCATGGCGCTGTTCATCATAGCCATAACCGCAGTTTTATTCGCTATGCGATCGCTACCCAAAATCCCCTCGTTTTAATTACTGGATTCTTAGCCGCCTTTCCCTATCTCCTCTTTTTACCTATCTTTGGGTCGATTTCTCCCACCGGTACTATCCTGGGTTTAGTTTTAGCACAATCTCATGTACAATTTCGTCATCTTTCCCCCACTACATGGACTACACCCAACACCATAAACTACATCTGTAAACTTCTCTGTATCACCACCCCAGAAAGACATTGGCAACATCATCGTAACTCCCGAATTGCCTACGGTGATATCTTTACATTCTACGATAAACCTGCTCAATTGTGGTTTAAATTTCTCCTACAATTTAAGCAGAAAATGTCATCCCAATTATAATGGGTAATTAACCATCAATCATTACTTCCCTATTCCTTGATCGCTGCTGCTTTAGCATACTTTGATTAATGCAAATATCATAAAATGGCGTTTTTGTCAATACCCCTAAAAAGGCTGGCCAACTTTAGCGCGAAAACTCGTGCATCGCCAGCTTAATCTTTTGGTCAGAGAATAATTTTAATCGCGACAGGATAGGGGTTGTAGCCTTTATTTTTGCATATAGACAGGGTAAGCCCTTGGGATCCATTTCTTTTAGGATACCACAACCCCTATAATCTCGTCAACTTTTGGCGAGCAATTGGCAATTAAATTGTATTAATTCTTAACATTCTTGAGAAAATCAAATCTATCTCACCGGAGAAATTAGCAAAACCTATTCAATATGGGGCTTAGAAAAGGGTTGACTGGGACGAAAACGAATAGGAGTATTTTCAATGAGTTGGTAAATGGTGGCTAAAGTATCTGACCGAGAGAGTTCATAGCGGGTAATCAGAAATTGTATAATCTCAAAACTGGGAGTATCAACCCAGTAATAGGCGCCGTGAACATCAATTTTATTAGCAAAGTATAAGAGGGCATTTACTAAATCTATGGGTAAAGCCGTCCCGGCGTTTAACTTCCATTTAACGCCATTTATCTTAGACATTTGGGAACAGTCGAAGTAGTTAAACTTTTCAAACAAATCATAAGCGGAGGTAGGTTCAACGGCAGCCTGAGAATTGACCATAATCCGAATAAATGGTCGATATTCCTCTTGGTCATCATGTGTTTTAACTGTTTTTAGGTAAACATTTCCCAAGCGTAAGCCAGACATAGCGACGCTGGGTTCACTAAACCAATTACCCAAAACAGAAAGGTAACGCAGGACGAGATCGCGATCGCTAGAAAACAAATAAATTTCCCGACAGCGGAGAATAGCGGATCGCACATAATTATTGCGTCCCTCCCGCAAAAATTCTAAGGGGATATCTGGAGCAGATAAAATCAAGCGGTCAAGGCGCAAGTATTCCCCCATATCATTGCCTTGTTGAACTAAGCGATCCTCTTTCCCAAAGCGATCGGATAGAATTCGCAGAACATTAACCACCAATAGGCAGCCCATGCTATGACCAATCAGATTAACGTTCAAGGTAGGGAGGGGGGATAATCGCGGTTGTTCCCCCGGTAAAAAAGGCATAGAAGCATAGGGATTATCTCCCAGCGCCTTATCAAGTCGCCAGAAGAACTCTGCTAGGTCTGGTGCGCCGTAGTGAATAATGCGATAGCGATCGCGCTGATAGACGACAATCCGCAGCAACTGGAATAGGAATAGCCACAGAAGAAACACGCTAAAAGCCACCCACAGCCATTGGCTAATTAAACCAGCCAGAGCATCCCAGGTTATCCATTGCCACAGGGAATCAACAATCGGTTTAATTCCCCATATTGTCAACAGGGGGGCTATTAATAAGCCTAGGACAAAATATAACACAGAGCCGCCCCCAAAAGCTGCGAGAGCCAGACCTACGAGAAACTTTAAAGAAATCCCCCAATAGCGGAAAGGGTCAGTCCATAGACCGGGACTCAAAATCGGTCTTTCTCCCGGCCAGTGATAGCCGATATAGACACTTTTTTCTTCCAAGGTTCCCACCTGATTAATGGGTCCTTTGAGGGAAAGAGACTCCGCCTCATTCACAAAAGCGGGGTAGAACCTTTCTGGGGGGGTGGCATAGCCGTGGGTACGGAGGGTAATGCGATTAAAATTCGCCAAGCGCATCATCTGACCTAGTTCAGCGATATTGAACAGGGGACGAAAGCGATCGCGACTGGGTAATTGGCGGTCAACATTTAGGGAACTCGGGGCGGTGCTGACCACTAAAAAAATATTGCTATGGTAGCGATCGGCATAAACTTCAAAGTTGCGACTGATCGCCTGAGTAAATTCTCGATTATGCCAACTATTGAGAGTGCGGATCACATAATCCTCATTTACCTGAGTCTCAAAGCCTGGGTATTCCAGGAGGTTACAAGACGATCGCAACACCGAGGCGATCTCTGCTTCGGAAGTGTAACCCCCATAGGTCGGCAGTCCCTCCACAGTCCCGGGTTTGGTATTGGGGGGATATGGGTAGCCAAGCTGGACAATGCGAGCTTTCGTCCAAGCGTCTGAAAACGGAGCGGTATTCCGAACAATTGATTCTAACCATCGGCGATCGTTTTCCAAGGTATCGCGATGCCAATAGAAGGGTAGGGTTTGGTAGCTGCGCTCAGTTCCCATATTGATTATCTATGAGTTATTGGGAGTTATATTATCAAACCGCAATTTAGCATTTTTGGCAATATCCCGCCGTCACCAACCCCTGGGTCTGTTTCTTCCCTAAGACATAAATTTTATCGGTTCCCAAAAACTAATGCGATCGGCTAGAAGCCTTAAATAATAGGAAAATTTCCACACTTAACATCAGGGATCAAGGAAACTTAGCCTTTCAATAACTCAAAACAGGTGATATATTATGAAGGCTTTTTGAGTCTGTTGTGGTGTTCAGAGCCTATCCTAAGCCTATTTCCCTTAGATGATAACCACCATCATAGCCACTCAATTCACTATAAACGGGGATAAAAACCATGTAAAACAATTGAACATTTGATTGTGCATCTTGTCAATATTGAAGGCTCCATAGATTATGAAAAGCCTCAAGTTGTCAGCTTCATAAATTTAGGAATTTTTGATTTTTAGTTATGGCGAAAAATCGTGCTGTTTTCAAGCATAAACTTCCATCAGGTAAATACATCAACACCCACCGTTATCATCAGCTAAATTCTCGTCAAAAAAGGCGGATTAATTACCGAATCAATTATTACCCCACCGTGACAGGAATTACTTGGTTTCTGGTAGGTTTTTTGGGATTTTTGGCTATCTACTCAGCCAGAATTAAAATCGAAAAAACCATGGTTTCTTTCGCAAATTCACAGTCAAATAAAATCGACAAAAAGCATCAACCGACCAAGTTTCAGCAAATCAGTAGCCGTTGGTTACTAGGTCATTCCTCTGGTGTTAATGTTCCCTTGAATACCCTATTTGCAGATTTAAACAGTCTCGGTGCTTTATCAATTTGCGCCGCCGAAGGAAACTGCGAGACCAATGGAAGACGAACTTCTCTAATTGCCGGTCATTTTGACCCAGCTACTGGCATCCTAAATAAAGGTTTTTGCAGTAACCACGGACGGGGTGGAACCCTACAGGAGGCTAACCAATGGTGTCTACAACACCTCAGATCACGGTCCTTTGTGATTGAACAGCAATTTAGGGAAGTCGGAATTAATCCTAACTCACATTTAGAAGGATTTATCAATGCGATAGATTTATGGAATCAGAGTCCCTATTTCGGCGCAAAATTTCCTCAGTTATACGCTTCTGAACTACGCGGAAGAAAAAAGGGAACTGACGCTATCCTCTCAGCCAGAGTCAACTCATTTAAAATCAATGGCAGTTATGAGCAGACAACTTTGGCTCATCCTCCTATTTGTCCATATTCCATAGATGCTAAGTCCTGTGTCAGACATGATCAGTCAAGACGCATGAATGCTATCTCTGGAGTGATGGAACATTTAGGCTTAAAATAGAGGCAATTAAGAGCAATCCCTCCATTACCTTAGCAATAAATCAACAATTGCATCTAATTCCTCACTATAGTCCTCAGCCAATTGCTGACCGACACGACGAATAGCCTGCAAATTTTCGTCAGATGACTTATCTATGGGTAGCATATTTTTATCCGTCAGGGTTGTATTTATTCTCAGATACTGTTGAGGACTTCTAGTAGCATCATAAATTTGCCTCATTTGATAATCTACGGTTTCCGCCACCCCGGTCATAATAATATCAAACAGGGGAAGTAACCATTGAAACTGACCCCAATTTCTAGCCTGTTCATAAGGATATCCCTTTTTCACGTCCCCAGTTCCCAAAGATAAAATTACCATATCTTTAGCGGTGGGATTATCTGGGAGTTTGCTACGAGCTTCCGCATAAGCACACAAGGTTGGATTATTGGCGAACACTCCCCCATCAACACAGGTATACATTTCATCACCTAAAGACCTAATTGCGGCTACCTTGAAAAAAGTCGGAGCGGCTGAGGTGGCGCGAATTACGTCTCTTACATAATAGTCTTTACTAGGACTGACTACCGCATCATGTTGAGTAAAAAAGTGGGTTTTTCTCCGAGAAATTTCATAGGAGCAAATTAAGGATGGTTTTAATAACTCGCTTAACTTTAAGTCCCCAAAAAAGTTTTGCATCATTAACTCGAATTTCTCATGGGAGTATTTTTCGTTTAACAGTCCCCAAAAGTTTTTGATGGCGTGGCTACAAGGTTGGTAAAAGATATTACGACTATTTTGGTAAAAAAAGTTCCTGGCTTCTTCCGCAGAGCATCGGGGTTTAGTGGGGTCTTGTAGGTCGGGAGATAGGTAAAGACAAGTCATAATTCCCCCGGCGCTTGTCCCAGCAAATAAATCAAAATACTCGACGAGTCTAGCTTGAGGATTGCCAGTTTTTTCCTGAATTTTATGCTCGACACTTACCAAAATTTCGGCGGGTATTAATCCTCGCAAGCCACCACCGTCAATAGAGAGAACTCTGGTAAACTCTGCCATTTGTCAAACTCCTGTTAATTATGGGATTCATTAAGCATTCCAGATTTCTCGGAGACGATCGCGAATATCTAAGAAATCTGTCCAAGCTATATAGGGCTTTTTCTGCTTATCTAAATACTCAGATAAGCGATCGCGCGCAAATACCACCGGAGCAGCGATCGCCATATTTAAGTCCGTTACCGAATCCCCGATCGCAATTTTCGGGTCACCTTTATATAACTCCATTACCCGCACTTTTGCTAGTAATTCTGTGTCCCCTTCAAACTCTGAATATACCCGCAAATTCGGTCCGTCCGTCTCCACATCCACCGCATAAATCCCCGCGACCCGATTAACTAATTCTCCTAATACTGTTTCTACCATAATCCGAATCCCCCCCGATACTACCACCAACGGCACTCCTTGGCTATCCAGAAAGTCTATTAATTCCACCAGTCCAGGACGCATTTCTTTAGTTTTTGAAAACTCGATAATCTCTCCATAAGCCCTCGAGGGTATTGATTCTAGCATCCTTCGCACCCCTGAACGTAAGCTGATCTCATGGGTGTATAGTTTCGGGATAATCTCCTCTGCTGCCTCCGGTGCGAATTGCTTTAGCATCGCCACAAAGGTCTCCTCTGCTGTAATTGTCCCGTCAAAGTCACAGAAAACAACTGGTTTCATTAATTACCCTTCACCAAAAACAAAAGCATCCTAAAGTTTACCTATCAAACTGGCATCCTGGCACTATGCACATTTTTGCTATTTTGTCAACCCCTGCCTCTGGGGCTTAAAACAATATTCGTGTCTCGCCAGCAAATTTCACTCAGGCGATCGCCCACTGCTTACCTCATATTAAATACGGCAATATAGCTGTTTCAGGTTATTTCCTGGTAGCCACAGATACTCAATAACTGCTTTTACCCACACGAAGACTAACTTTAACCTATAGACTCTACTCTATCATCCTGTTCAAGGGCTGTCAAGTGGCGTATTTTCGTGGCTAGTTGGGGCAAGAATGATAATCATTTTCACTCCATAAATTCACCAAGGTTTTGTTATTTGTATCTAACCAATCGCCAACAATAACCAAGACTTATATAAATTTCCTGGGGGTAGCTTATAGTCAAAGTTGCCATTTTCCGATCACGATAGTATCAAGTCAAATGCTGTCCCTTGACAGTCTCGCGCAGTCAAACCGGACAGTTTTTCAATCCATAGAAGATACCGATGTAGCTTTTAATATCAATAACTGACGACGAATTTTCTGGGTGTAAGCATCAAACTCATCAAGTTCTGAGGTAGTAATTATAATCCCTTTTTGAGACAACCTTTGCAGTCTATCCTGGCGTATATAGCCGGACAATTTGAAGTCAGGGTGCTTTCCGTAACCGAACCCAGAAGATACTGGTAAGTGATGTGTATGAGCTTTGGTGGTCATAGTCGAGGGCTTTCGAGTTAATCATCAACAAAGTAAGCAGTAAGTCTTTAGGCTTATTCCCAAATCTATTCTTCTTTTATACAAACAAGCCATCATATTTGAGTAGGGTATGTGACCATCTATTGACCCATGGGGGGGAGTCAACAGCAACTCAAATTCAAATTTATTTAACAATCAAGCCTAAATCTATAGCGCGCCGAAGAAGGTAGGCAGGAAAATCGATACTTGACCATTGTTCATTCAATCTATCCCCTTTGTGTCTACCCTCTAGCCTCTAACTTATAACCTCTCTCTCATTTTGTCATGAATACACGATCGCCTATTGCTATAGATTGAGACTCCCTTGTAGTCGGTGAGCATAGAATACCCACATTCCCATATTCTGATGACATTGCCTATAACAGTAAAATTGTCTGATTATCGATCGCCTCACTGGCAGTAAACCCCTCAAAATACTGTCGCGGTTGGGGGGGGAAGTCAGGAAAATCAAACCTGGCATCACCGCCAGCAATATCCGCCCAAAAATAGCGCAGACGGGGGGCCAACTCCTCGGCTTCTAATTGGGAAAGACCTAGGGGATGCCCCATTAATAACCTCATCATAAACGGAAAGGAGCGATCGCCCATCCATTCCCTAGAAATACTTGCTAAGTCAGGAAAATCGGGAACTGAGACAATGCGGTGCGACTCAATTTCCAGCTTCTGTTGACCCTGATCATCCCTGGAAAAATCGAGGATACGGTAGGGGTGAGGATAACTAACCAAAGAACCGGTAGTGATATCATAAACTCCCCGCCATTGAGCAATATCCTGTACATGGAGATGACCTGTAAAAACTAACTTAACTCCCCCCTCTTCCAGAACCTCCAACAATTGGGGAGCATTCGACAACATATAACGCCGACCTAGGGGGTTAGTAGACTGTCCGGGTAGGTGTTCAATGATATTGTGGTGAATCATCACTAACACCAATTCATCGGTGGATTTAGCCAAAACACCTTTCAGCCAATCTAGCTGCTTTTCGTCCACATATCCGATCTGATTTCCCTGTTCATCAAACCAATTGGAATTGATACCAATTAAGCGCACTCCCGAGGTTAATTCGCAGGTGTAGTACAGACAACTCCTGTCTTGATAACCGCAGTGGGGATAGTATTCGGGAAACTCGGATAAACCAATTAGGGACCCTTCCCCTACGGCTAAAGGTACATCATGGTTTCCAGGAACTACATAAGCTGGATAGGGTAGGTTTTTTAGGCGATCGCTTAACCAAGCGTGATTGTCCCGTTCCCCGTGTTGGGTGAGATCTCCCGGTAGCAGCAGAAAGTCTATATCCAGCTTTTCCAGATGTTTAAAGACCTGTTCTAGCGCCGGAATGCTAACTTCCACTAAATGAAAGCGTTGAGGATGATCCCAAATGGTCTCAGGAAGGGCAATATGTAAGTCGCTGGCGATCGCAAATCGAAATTTTAGAACCATAATCTAATACTTTATCATGCAGAACTCTCAGTTTTGATCTAAACTAGAAGCAGGGTTATGGCAAATTAACGGATATGGTTGATTACTTGCGTCGTCCCATCTTAGTTGGTGGTATTGGGTTATCTGTGGTTCTCTGGCTGTGGGATACAGTGGGTGAGTCGGCGGTGGAATTGGGAGAAACAGCAATTTTTGGGGCGATCGCTTTAGGCGGTGGTCTCTGGTGGCTACAGCGAAAACTTCCTCAGTCCGACCAGAACACGAAAAATTCCCCCCCTATTAGTCGGGAAGTGACCCAAGCGGCTATTGAGGAAACGGAAACCTTAATTGATCAGTTAGCGAATCAAGCGGAAACTATCCGGGTGGGAAATGACCTCTCACCGACTCTGGCTGATTGGCGAAAGCAAGTGGCTGACTTACACACAGCTATTGATAGACAAGATTTATACCTGGCTATTACCGGGAAACCACAAGTTGGGAAAACTTCCTTAAAAACAGTTTTAGAAACCACTACCTGGACTCAGAAACATTTAACTATTACCGAAGTTGACCCGGACTCCTCGGACCATTTGCTAACCGCTGATTTAGTTGTCTTTTTGGTAGATGGTGATCTGACTGAACCTGAATATAAAACCCTTGGGAATTTGTGCGATCGCCAACGCACCCTATTGGTTTGGAATAAACAAGACCAATGTCCTTTGGAACATCAGGTAGTCGTTTTAGAAAAACTGCGCCAAACCATGGCTAACCAATTGGCGGCGACTGATATCATTGGTATTTCCGCTTCTCCGAGTCCCATTAAGGTCCGCCAATACCAGGATGAAAATTCCGTTCAAGAATGGATGGAAACACCATTACCGCAAATGGAAACACTTACCGAAAATCTCGATCGCCTTTTGACCGAGACAGGTGAGGCTTTAGTTGTGGCCACCACCTACCGAAAAGCGATCGCACTTCAGCAGACCGTTAAAACCCATTTAAACACAATTCGCCGCCAGCAAGCCATCCCCACCATAGAACAATATCAATGGGTCGCTGCTGCTGCTGCTTTTGCTAACCCAGTCCCCGCCTTAGACCTTCTCGCCACCGCTGCCATTACTTCTCAGTTAGTGCTAGACTTAGGGAAAGTCTACGGTTGCCAATTTTCCCTCGAACAAGCACAGCAACTCGCTAAAACTCTCGGTTCCCAAATGGTAAAATTAGGCTTGGTCGAGTTATCCACCAAAACCTTAACAACCCTCCTCAAAACTAACACCGTCACCTATGTGGCTGGGGGAGTTATTCAAGGTGTCACGGCGGCTTATCTAACTCGCATTGCTGGCTTGAGTTTAGTTGAGTATTTCCAAACCTGCGAAACCGGAAACAACTTTTCCTTAAATATCGAGTCCTTCTCAAATACCCTCAAGTCCGTATTCCAAAATAACCAGCAGTTGTCAACATTACAGAGTTTTGTCGGACAGGCTACTAGCCATATTATCTCACCCAGGGAAGTTTCCCCAACTAGCCCTTTATCTGCGAAGTTATAACAGCGGCGGCGGGTCGATTAAACCAAGTCCCAAAAGGGAAGTTAAGTCTACCCGCCAAAAACCGCCTATATATCGAAGCAATCAAGAAAGGGGAAGGTTAATCAAAATTTCCCTTCCTCCCACCCCCATAATATCATGATTAACCCTCAACTGTCAACTCTTAACGCCGTCTGTGGTTGGACATAATCAGCGAGTTGAATGGAAACTGGCGAAGAATGCCAGATCTGATCGCAGTATTCTCGGATAGCGCGGTCAGAAGAGAATTTACCACAACGCGCGGTATTGAGAATGGACATTTTCAACCAACGATCGCGATCGCACCAAACCCGAGAAATGCTATCCTGGCAGTCAAGATAGGATTGGTAGTCAGCAAATAGCATATACTGGTCTTGGTGTAGCAGGGAATCAATCAGAGGCTGAAATAGGGTGCTGTCTTCATCAGCAAAATGACCAGACCCAATCAGATCGATAATCTCCTTGAGTTGAGAATTGCCATAATAATAATCCCAGGGATTATAACCCTCAGCCTTGCGCTGGTAAACCTCATCAGCAGTCAAGCCAAAGCGAAAGAAATTCTCTTGACCAACCTCTTGGCAGATCTCAATATTAGCAGCATCCCAAGTTCCTATGGTCAAAGCACCATTAAGGCAGAACTTCATGTTACCAGTCCCAGAGACTTCCTTACCAGCAGTAGAAATCTGTTCAGAGAGATCAGCAGCCGGATAGAGGATTTGGCATAGTACATTATAGTCTGGAAGGAACACAACTTTCAAGCGATCGCCCACATCTGGATCATGGTTAATCACCTCAGCCACGGAGTGAATCAACTTAATCATTAATTTTGCCATAAAATACCCCGGAGCCGCCTTCCCGGCGAAAATAAACGTGCGAGGGGCAATATTTACAGTCGGGTCTTGCTTAATCCGGTGATAAAGAGTAACAATGTGCAGGATATTCAGATGCTGTCGCTTGTATTCATGAATAGGCTTCACCTGAACATCAAACAGAGACTCTGGGTTAACCGTCACCCCCAAACGCTGTTGAATATGACCAGCCAGAGAACGTTTTAGATCTAGTTTAACCTGTCCCCAACGATAGCGAAAATCCCCATCGTCTGCGAAGCCTTCTAACTGGCGCAAATCATCTAAATGGGTAATCCAATGTTCCCCAATTTTTTCAGAAATCAACTTAGTCAGACCCGGGTTATTTTGGACTAACCAACGTCGTGGCGTTACCCCATTAGTTTTATTGCTGAACTTGTGGGGGAACAATTCATAAAAATCTCCCAGAGTATCTTTAGTCAACAATTCCGTATGTAATTCGGCTACCCCATTAATAGAGTGACTCCCCAAACAAGCCAGGTTAGCCATTCTTATATAACGTTCTCCCGTTTCATCAATTAATGAAAGTCTGGCAATTTTATGACCATCACGACCATTACTATTACGGACTTCTTCTAAAAAGCGGCGGTTAATCTCATAGATAATTTCTAGGTGTCGGGGAAGTAGACGACCCAACAAATTTACTGGCCACTTTTCTAGGGCTTCTGGTAGTAAAGTGTGGTTGGTGTAAGAGAAAGTTTGTTGAGTGATTTCCCAAGCATCATGCCACTGGATATCATGTTCATCCATTAATAACCGCATCAATTCTACTATAGCAATAGCCGGGTGAGTATCATTGAGTTGAACCGCAAATTTATCCGGGAAGGTTTCCAGGTTACCACCGGATTTTAGATGCCAGCGAATCATGTCCTGTAAAGCACAGGAAGCCAAGAAAAATTGCTGTTCTAAACGCAGTTGTCTTCCGGGTATATGTTCATCATTAGGATAGAGAACTTTGGTGATATTTTCAGATACCACTTTTTGGTCAACCGCGCCGTAATAGTCTCCCAGATTAAATGCTTGGAAATTGAAAGACTCTGGCGCTTCTGCTTTCCACAGGCGCAGGGTGTTCACAGTATTGACTTTATAGCCACTAATAGGAGTGTCGTAGGGGATACCTTTAACTACTTGGTGAGGAACCCAAGTGGCGTGATAGTTGTCTTCTTCATCGGTGTAGCCTTCTGTATAGCCACCAAATTTGACCTCGACTGCGGCCTCGGGACGGACGATTTCCCAAGGGTTGCCTTTTTGTAGCCATTTGTCAGTTATTTCTACCTGCCAACCATCTCGGATTTGCTGTTTAAAGGTCCCAAATTCATAGCGAATACCATAACCTATAGCGGGAATTTCTAAGGTGGATAGGGAGTCCATATAGCAGGCGGCGAGACGACCTAAACTGCCATTTCCTAGACCGGGTTCTGGTTCTTGTTCCGCCAATTTTTGCAGGTCTAAACCTGACTCTTCTACGGCTTGTCGAACTTGGTCATAAATTCCCAGGTTGATTAGATGATTGACTAAGTGGGGACCCACCATAAATTCTGAGGATAGGCAAGAGACTACTTTGGTATTATCTGATAGCTGGGTGACGGTGCGAACTGTATTTAACCATCTTGGTAAAAGGCGATCGCGCACCGTGTAAGCTAGGGCTAAATAAAAGTCATTTAAGGTGGCAATTTCTGTATATTTTCCGGTGATATAAAACAGGTTATCTGCTAAGGAATGCCGCAGATTTTCAATACTAACCTGTTGTTGATTGTCGTTATCTGATGAAGTGTCTTTCATAGTTTTTACCAGTTAAATAAGTTGTGAAAATCCAGGATTTGCGAATAATTAATTTCTGCAAAAAATTCCCTATTTACAAGTTGTTAAAATTGGGATTTTTACACCTGGCTTGTATGAGATTAATCCGGATGCAATGGGAGATTTTACACCCGGGAATTATCGTCAATTTGTGCTGGGAAGTATCAGCTAATTATGAGCGTCTCGCCATTTCTTAATCACCGCTACAACTTCTGGATGATTCTCAGAAGATGCCCAAATTAAAGCCGTCCAATTGTTGTTATCCTTAACCCGAAAATTTGCACCCTTATTCAGTAACATCTCAACCATCTGCACATGACCCCTACCAGCGGCTGCCATGAATGCTGTTAAGCCAAAATCGGTCTGAGCATCAATTTCAGCCCCAGCTTGTAGTAAACTTTCAGCTATGGTTAAATGGCCCTGTGCCGCCGCCTCCATCAGCGGAGTCCAGCCATCATTATCTCCCAGGTTAACATCAGCCCCAGCCTCTATGAGATTTTGGGCGATCGCCTCTAGTCCCTGTCCTACTGCTGTCAGCATGGCGGTTGTACCATCATCACCCACAGCATTGATATCTTTTTCCGCAGCTATTAAAGCTGATAATTCCTCAATATTGCCTGTTTTGATGGCTTGAATTAACTCGGTCATAGTCGCTTTACCCTTCTTGCCCTGATGTTATTATCTCATAACCTTAGATTTTGGGAAACTACCAAAAAGCGACTTCTTAATTAATGTTTGATTTGGCTAAAAAATGGGCTATTGTATGAGTTCAATGTACGCTATGATAGCACTAAAATCATGCGATCGCAACCCCCAGACCAGACTGGGGACTGAGACATATAGCATAACAAGTCCGTAGTGCTACCATTGACCCTAATTGATTGTCCATTAGAAAAGCAGCCATGAAATCCACTCTCAATCAACAGATTCAACAGTTTTATGATGCCTCCTCCGCCCTGTGGGAAGAAATTTGGGGGGAACATATGCACCATGGCTACTACGGACCGGAAGGGAATCGGAAAACGGAAAGACGACAGGCGCAAATTGACCTGATCGAAGAATTGCTAAAGTGGGGACTTGATGAGGGAACTCAAACGACTAAGATTTTAGACGTAGGTTGTGGCATTGGGGGGAGTAGTCTTTATTTAGCCGAAAAGTTTAACGCCAGAGTCACAGGCATCACTCTCAGCCCGGTACAAGCCCAACGAGCAGGCGATCGCGCCGCCGAAGCTAGATTAAGTGAAAATGTGAATTTCCAGGTTGCCAACGCCCTAGAAATGCCCTTTGAGGACGAATCCTTTGACCTGGTGTGGTCTCTGGAAAGTGGGGAACATATGCCCAACAAAATCCAATTTTTGCAAGAATGCCACCGAGTCCTCAAACCCGGTGGCACGTTTTTAATGGCTACTTGGTGTCATCGCCCCCTAGGGGGAGAGCAAGGACAACTAACAGACGCAGAACGTCGCCACCTCGCCCAAATTTACCAAGTTTATGCCCTACCCTATATAATCTCATTGCCAGAATATCAAGCGATCGCTACTCGGGTAGGGTTTAATGACATTGACACCGCCGACTGGTCAAAAGCGGTCGCCCCCTTCTGGAATCTAGTCATTGATTCCGCCTTTGACCCCGCAGCCATTTTCGGTTTACTCACCAGCGGACCTTCAACCATCAGAGCGGCATTATCCCTCGGATTAATGAGTCAAGGATATGAACAGGGTTTAATTCGGTTTGGACTACTGCGGGGGACTAAATAATCTAGCCTTGACTAGACAATGTAAGGAGAGTTGATCGCCTCAGCGCGCCCAGTGGCTACCAGAGTTTGATAGAGAATTGCCGAAATTTCCGCACGGGTAATATCCCGTTGAGGAGCGAGGGTAGTCCGAGTTGGATAGTTAACAATAATCCTTCGTTCTGTGGCAGTAGCGATCGCATCTGTAGCATAACTAGGAATCTGACCGCGATCGGTGTAACCATTCAAAGAATTAGGATTACCACCAGTCAACTTGAGACCATTAATCAATGATACCACCGCCTGAGCCCGGTTCAAATTCTCATTAGGTCGGAAAGTGCGATCGGGGAAACCCGCCAAAAATCCCGCCCGGTTGGCTTGTTCAATAGCCATTTTCCCCCAGAAATCAATAGCCACATCCCTAAATGCAGTCGCCTGCTGAATAGGAGCCATATCAAACGCCTTCGCCAGCAAAGCCGCGTGTTGCGCGCGAGTTAAATTCTCATTAGGTCGGAAAGTACCATCAGGGAAGCCACTGATAATATTCATATCAGTCAAGCGCACAATAAACTCTCGCGCCCAATGTCCGGTAATATCACTAAAGCGATCGCTTCCCGGAGGTGGAGTCGGAGTCGGAGTCGGACTGGGACTCGGACTCGGACTGGGACTCGGACTCGGACTGGGACTGGGACTGGGACTCGGACTGGGACTGGGACTGGGAGTCACATTAGCACTAAAATCAATATTTCCCTTCGTGTTAGTGGGGTTAATCTGATTTCCTACAGACACCAAAGTAAACTTCCCAGCATTCTGGACATCATACTTACCATTATTGCGGAAAATATTACCCCCCGCATCTTGAGGGCTACCCAAATCTGGAAAAGCATCTGCAATGACAGTCAAACCATCCTGAAGATTATTCTCAATCAGATTTTTCCGCAACACAGGCTTAGAACTACCCGAAAGTACAAGACCAGTGCGGTTGTTATAAATATGGTTGTCGCTAATCAGCGGAGCCGCAGAGGCTTGAACAGCGATCGCAAATCCAGTATCCTGTAGCTTGTTTCCGCGAATTTCTCCCTTAGCATTTCCCGCCAAAGCGATACCATTACCAGCATTTTTTTCAAAGTGGCTAGTCAAAATCTGAGGGATAGCAGTTCCGGTGACAAAAACCCCCTCCCGCTTGGAGTTAAAAAACCGACAATTAGCCACCACACAATAAACCGACTCGATCCAAACAGCAGTGCCGCGAATTTCCTCATTAGTCACACTCACACCGCGCAGGGTCGAGTTATTTTCCATGACAATAGTTACATTTTGTCCCGCCGCACTAGGACTAGCAAATCGACCACTTCCAGTAATTTGAGTCCCATTACCTTGGCTAGACTCATTACCGATCAACGTGACACCAGAGATCACATACAACGGGAAAGTCTCCCCTGTAGCTGCCGTATAAGTTCCCGGAGCCACTTGTACCACAGTTCCCGCCGTCGCCTGTTGTAAGCCACGGGTGATAGTTTTGAAAGGAGCAGAAGCCGTACCCGCCGCCGAATCATTACCTGTAGATCCGTTAACATGGATAGTAGTGGGTGAGGAAGTCGGAGCGCTCTGAGCCACCACATTGATATTACCCTGAACTCGGCCAGCACTGAGCAAATTACCAAAAGAGGCGATCGCCACTGAGCCAGCATGATTAATATCAAACCCGCCATTATTGCGAATCATATTACCACCCGATTCGCTGGCGCTACCCAAATCAGGAGCCGCATTATTAGTAATTACAACACCATCGCCAGTGTTGCGCTCAATCAAATTACGTCGTAGAATAGGGCGAGAGTTACCAGCAATTAGGAGACCCGAGCGATTTTCAAAAAGCGTGTTATCACTAATGCGGGTCTGAACTTCACCCTTAACCGAAATACCATAGCCCGTATTTTGGAAGGAATTGTTGCGTACTTCCCCTTGAACATTACCCTCCAGCGAGAGGCCATAGCCTTCATTTTCCACAAAGGCATTACTGAGGATATTAGGATAGCCATTACCCGTAGCGTAAATTCCCTCGCGCCGACAGCGGGTAAATGTGCAGTGTACAATATTAGGCGAGGTAGACTCGACCCAAACTCCCGTACCCCTCACTTGGTTATTAGTTACTGTCACCCCCCGCAGTTCAGCGTTGGTAGCCATCACGATAGTAACTTCTTGGCCGCCTGTACTAGGGCTACTATGGCGACCACTACCTTCAATCAAAATCCCGCTTCCGGTTCCCGATTCATTTCCCACCACAGTGACCCCGCTAGGAATCATAATTGGGAACTGTTCCCCAGTAGCGCTATTATAGGTTCCAGTTTCTAATTGAATGAAAGTTCCTGATTCAACTTTAGCGCAGGCTGCCGTCAGAGTTTTGTAGGGAGATGATTGGCTCCCGTCGCCCTGATCGTTGCCAGTAGATGGATTAACGTAAACTGTTGCCATAATTCTATTGTTGTTGGTGTTGCCAATTTCTGCAATATTTTCGGTAGCTGTTAAACCGCCTAGTTGATGGCACTTGCCACCAGTAACGTGGCGGATTTAGCGGTAGTGGGGGTTCTGTCTGACCCACAATCGGGAAACCATCGCGCACCATTAGGGGTCGAGAATGGAGTCGCCTCCATTCCCTCCCATTCAGAACCGTGCGTGAAAGTTTCCCTTCACACGGCTCCTAGTCTGACTGTTCCATTGTTAAGGATACAGCTTTGGCGTTGTTTAACGCCGTTTTATCATCGTGACAGTGGCGGTGTAATAGTTGAAGATTCTTATATTCATCCTTTCCACCTTGGCTTCGAGGTATAATGTGGTCAACTTCAACTAAATCCGATGGTGCGAAATACTGTCCACACCAGGTACACCTCCCCTTTTGCTTCTTGAGTAGTTTGGCTACTCTAATTGGCGTATCAATTGCTTGTCCTTTCCTGGTTGCCCAGTAAGTCCAATTTCCGTCGTATGGTGTTGCTTCCGGGCGTATTAGGGTATGTCTGACAATTGGAGTCCAGTTATGTTTCCATAATTGAATTCCATCCTTAGTCTTGAATAACCAAGTTTCATGTCTTTCTTTTCCGTTGCTAAGTTTAACCGTTCCTTTGTGGAAGTAGTTTCCTAGCTTTTCGTAACTTGCCTTTCCGCATCTTGATGATGTCCATGCCCGTAACATTAACCAAATTATGTGGTCTAGTTTAACGAAGGTCTCAGATGAGACGACTCCTGAATAGTAGTTTGACCATCCCCTTATGATTGGGTTTAGTCTGCTAATCAGGGCTGATTGAGGTGCTGTTTTATGTTGTTCAATTACACCTTTTATCACTTCTGTATGGGCTTTAATTGCCTTTTTGTTGGGTTTGATATGAGTTTTGAGTCCCAACATTTTGTGAGGGTTTTTATTAAATAGGAAGCCTCCTTTTCTTCTTCCCCCACTTTTTCCAGATTTATATTTTCCTACTGGATATTGCCTGATATTGAATCCTAGAAAGTCAAATCCTGGTTCTTCTGTTTTGCCGTTATACTCAATGGGATTGAGCGTATGGCAAATTCGAGTCTTTTCAGGTTTTATTTCTAGTCCTACAGGTTTTAGCCATTCGGAAATGGCAATTTTGCACTGTTCAATGATTCTTAGGTCTTTGGATATGACCACAAAATCATCGGCGTATCTTATGAGGTTTACCTGAAAGGTTGTTCCTTTATTTGGATACATTGTCTTTATGAACCTAACCATCCCATCCAGTGCGATGTTGGCTAGGAGTGGACTTATTACCCCTCCTTGGGGTGTCCCTGCTTCTGTATCCTCGAATACACCGTTATCTAGCACGCCTGCTTTGAGCCATGATTTCAGGTCTCTTTTTAGACTGCTTGGACAATGAATTTTGGACAGAAGGTAATCATGGTTTATTCGGTCAAAACATTTAGCTATATCTGCATCCAGAACGTAATAACCTCCTTTGTTGATACTCTGAAAGATTCTGGATATTGCATCATGGGCAGACCTTCCAGGTCTGAATCCATAGCTAGTGCCTTCAAATCTCGATTCCCATTCAGGTTCGAGAGCCGACTTAACCAAGGCTTGCCTCGCTCTATCTTGGATTGTGGGTATTCCCAGGGGGCGTTTTTCATCCCTTCCAGGTTTTGGAATCCACACCCGTCGCAGTGGTTTTGCTTTGAGGTTTCTTTTAATATTCTCAACAAGTTCAAACCTTTGCCTTGGTGAGATTGCTCTCATTCCATCGACACCGGCTGTTTTTTTGCCTTGATTATCTTGGGTCACTCGCCGCACTGCTAAGAGTCGGGCATAATATGATTTCACCAATAGACGTTGCAACCTTCTTGCCTTTGCATCCTGTCCCGATTTAGCTGCTTGAAATATCCTCTTTTGGAGCTTGAAAACTTTTCTCTGAACTTTCGCCCAGGGAATTTGTTTCCATACATTCGTAGTCTTGATTGGCTTTGATTTCTCAAAACCTTTCTTTAAACTCGCTTTCGTCATAGTAACTCCTACTAGACTCTATTCTTTACAATCAAACCGTGACCCGTTAGCATATCCCTACCATTACAGTTGGGCGTTGGCTTCTGGTCACATCTCACATCCTCTAAGACTTGCGGTTACACTTATCCCTACTGATATCTCGACCAGATATTCAGAGTCTAAGAGGACTTAAAACGTTCCGTTTATATGGGCATTCCATCTTTAGATTTGTCCTATCCACCGGGGTACTTTAAAGGTCTGTGTAGGTGTTTTATAGAGAACCCTACTTTTCCCCTTACTCTTTTGAGCGCAGCGTATCAACCTGTTTCGCTGCGGATTGATGACGATGGTTCAAGCCGGACATTCGGTTTCCCTAATCATGGATGGTTGGCAGTGGTCGCATCTGGTAGTGGGTTCTACTTCACGCCTTCCGTTCCCCGCTTCAATCCTGGGGTTATGATTCCCAAAATTGGGGGTGGCTATCGCCGTTACTCTCAACTTCATGCTATACTAGGTGGGTCACAACTCCCACCGTTCAAGCGTTCTGTCTTGACCTTGAGTCCCCTGCCTTGCTTAGATTTCTCTAAGCGTCGGGACATATAAACAGTTATGAGATGGTCAGGGAAGCGACTCCCTATATTCCACCAAGGGGTGTAAGTCCCACCGGGCAGTTATTTCGGGTATTGCCACCCTATGCGCGTGCCTGAACGTTTCGCACCTCTCTGTTAAGAGTACAGCAACCTCTCTTCATCAAGAGCTGTTTGATCATCGTGACAATGGCGGTGTAGTAACTGAAGATTCTTGTATTCATCCTTTCCACCGTGGCTTCGAGGTACAATGTGGTCTACCTCAGTTAAATCTGATGGGGTAAAGTATTGCCCACACCAGGTACACCTGCCTTTTTGCTTTTTAAGTAGTTTGGCTACCTTTACTGGCGTGTCGATTGCTTGTCCTTTTCTGGTTGCCCAGTAAGTTCAATTCCCGTCATAAAGTGTTGCGTCTGGGCGTATTAGGGTATGTCTGACAATCGGAGTCCAATTATGTTTCCATAGTGTAAGTCCATCTTTGGTTTTGAATAACCAAGTTTCATGTCTTTCTTTCCCGTTACTGAGTGTGACCGTTCCCGGTCTATAGTAATTTCTCAGTTTTTCGATGTTTGCCTTTCCGCATTTTGAAGCTGTCCATGCCCGCAACATTTGCCAGATTGTGTGGTCTAGCTTATTGAAGGTCTCAGATGAGATGACTCCTGAATAGTAATTAGACCATCCCCAAATAATCGGGTTTAGTTTGTTTATCAGGGTGCATCTCAGTTAGGAAATGAGTAATTGTACTTAGTGCAACCTTCACCCACAGCCCTACATAATGAGCGAAGCACCACTCACCCTCCCTCTACTCATGGATTCTCAGAAACCAGCTCAACTCCAGCAACACCTTGACGCGATTGCGGCCATTCTCTACAGCGAAGCTAACCCTGCTATCACCAGACTAGGATTATAGACTACCAGGCTGGGCAGGAAGCGGGGCAATCGATTGGTTCGGGTCGGGTGGAGTCGTTGGTGAAACAAATTGGGATGAGGGTGAAGTTGCCGGGGGCACAATGGCGAAAGGAGAATGTGCCGAAGGTGTTGAGGCGTCGCTGTGCCTACCTAAATGGCGCGTTAGCTGCTTAATCAGGGTAAGAGTAGATTTTTGCCCTGAGTAATTATACTCATCTCCTAATTGAGATGCACCCATCTATTTAATTAGTGCTACCACTTCTTATAAGGTAAGAACTTACCACACATAATCACCTGGACACGATCGCCCTTAGGATCTTCAACCTTTTCCACATCGAGGGTAAAATCGATCGCACTCATGATACCATCCCCAAACTTTTCATGGATTACCTCTTTTATAGGCATCCCATACACCTGCATGATTTCATAAAAACGATAAATCAGAGGATCAGAAGGAATAACAGGATCTAAAGAACCCTTGAGAGGAGGCACAGTCAACTCATCCGCTAACTCCGCAGGTAAACCCAAAGCCTCCACCAACTTTTTGGCTTCAGCCTCATCCGCACTCGCCTGACGATAAATCACTGACGCAATCCAAACCTCATCCCGTCCTAAAAGTTGCTCCAACTCAGTAAAACTAACGCCTCTTGCTTTCTTAGCAGCCAATAATTTTTCAGTAATAGGTGCAGTCATTTAAAATTCTCCTTATTTGTTGATTTTTTGATTGGTAAACATGGTAGTCCTAAATAACTTGTAATATTGAGTCCAGATAAATAGCAATAGTGGAAACCCCCAGAATTAGGAGATTTAGGGGGCAAAAACCCCGACTTTTGATATAACTGATTATCCAAACTTGTAAACCATTAGCCTTCATTGCCCCCTTGTTAAGGGAGGTAAGGGGAGATCTGATCTTACAATTCAAAAGGACTACCATAAATAAATTAATTGTTTTGTTGAGACTCCCCCCTTATTAAGAGGGTTGGGGGGGGATCTAGCCCCAAATTTGCGGGGAACAGACAAGGATCTAATCCCTTTCCCAAAGGAACTTACGATCCGATTCAGCAATAGCCAGATCATTGATACTCGCAAATCGATATTGCATCAAACCATTTTCCGCAAATTCCCACATCTCATTACCATAGGCACGATACCACTGGTTAGATGAATCATGCCACTCATACTCAAACCGCACCGCAATGCGATCGCCCGTAAAAGCCCATAGCTCCTTACGCAAACGATAATCCAACTCCGTTGCCCATTTACGATACAAAAAAGCCTTAATCTCCTTCCTACCAGACAAAAACTCATCACGATTGCGCCATTGAGAATCAACCGTATAAGCTAAAACAACCTTTTCAGGATCTCTGATATTCCAAGCATCCTCAGCCATCTTGACCTTTTGAGTCGCCGTCTCTAGGGTAAAAGGAGGAAAAGGGGGTTTAGATTCAGTTACCATAATCACCTTCCTAAGCCACCCTCGCTTCTTCCACGGCGCGAGTTTCTCGGTATAAATGTTCCTCCATCGCCACCTTCAAATCATGATAGGCGGGATGTTCTTCCACCTCAAGACGATTGCGAGGACGAGGAAAAGGCACATCCAACACCTGAGCAATACCGGCCGCCGGACCTTTGGTCATCATAATAATCTTATCAGACAGTAACAAAGCCTCATCAATACTGTGAGTAATCATGATTACAGTTTTGCGATGTTCTTCCCAAATTCGCTCGATTTCTTCCTGCAAAAAACCACGAGTTAGAGCATCTAGCGCCCCAAAAGGCTCATCCATCAGCAAAATATCAGGATTAATAGCCAAAGCTCTGGCTATCCCTACCCTTTGCCTCATACCCCCTGATAACTCATGGGGATGTTTTTTTGCCGCCCCTTCCAGGTTCACCATTTGTAAATGCTCTTTTACAATTCTTTTTAAATTGGTAGGAGACATTTTCGGGTAAACCGTCTCCAGGGCAAAGCGGATATTTTCCTCCACCGTCATCCAAGGCATGAGGGCATAATTTTGGAACACCATACCACGATCAGGCCCCGGCCCTGTGATGGGTTCTTTGTTCATCATTACCGAGCCTGTGGTTGCCGAGGTTAAACCAGCGATAATACTCAATAAAGTAGATTTACCACAACCCGAAGGGCCAATGATACTGACAAAATTATTGTATTCAATATTGAGATTGATATTTTCAAGGGCGACAAAAGTTTTTTTCTTACTGCCAAATAAGCCATGCTTAGTAGAAAATACCTTTGATACTCCCCTTAAACATACCTGAACAGTATCTGGGGCTTCAAGATAAGTTAAATATTCTGGTTGATTAGATACAGTCATTATTTTTTACCGAAAGAAACAAGATTTTCAAGGAAGATAAAAATTTGGTCAAGTATTAAACCCACCAAACCGATGATGATAATGGCAACGATAATATTAGGTAAATATAGGTTATTCCATTCATTCCAGATGAAGTAACCTAACCCTGTGCCCAAAAGCATTTCTGCCGCCACGATTACCAACCAAGAAATACCCATACTGATTCTTAATCCCGAAATAATATTAGGTAGTGCCGCCGGAATAATTACCTTAAAAATAGTGCGCCAACGGGAAGCACCCAAAGTTCTCGCCACATCAAGATAATCGGAGTTAACATTACTAACCCCAAAAGCTGTATTGACAAGGGTAGGCCAAATACTACTGATTAAGATAATAAAAATACCTGTTTTTTCGGAATCTCGGAATAAATATAAACCCAAAGGCAACCAAGCCAAAGGAGAAACTGGTTTGAGTAACTGTACATAGGGGTTAAACGCTTTCGCAGCAATTTTAGAAATACCGATTAAAATGCCCAAGGGTACGGCAATCACCGAAGCCATAATATAACCGATTGCCACCCGTCGCAAACTAATCAATAAATTCCAACCAATACCCATATCATTAGGGCCATTATTGAAAAAAGGATTAGTCAACCACCACCACAACTCCTTAATAGTCAGAGAAGCGGTAGGTACTCCTTGGGAAAATAGTTCCAGATTTGCCCCTATTTCCCACGATGAGAGAAAAATGCCGAGGGAAATAAGGAATATCCCCAGCGCTTTTATGTTTTCATTTTCTAAGAATTGTTTAAATTTATTGTCTTGAGTAATATTCATCTTGACTGCAATTAGTGTTCTCTTTCTTGCCAAAACAACAAGGCAAACTCTGCATTAGTTTTACCCCCCTATCCACAAAAAATTGTGGAATTGATAAGTAACTATTCATTACCCCCTTATTAAGGGGCTAGGGAGGATAAACTCCTAGAAGCCAAACTCATCAATTTGAGCCTGTATATAGCCTTCTGGATCTTGAGGGTTAAATTCATCCAAAGCCAGGGTTTCCGTGCGATAAATATCATCAGGGGGAGTCTGTCCTAATTCCTGAGCCAATTCCCTCGCTAAATCCGTTAAAAACACATCCTGCCCGATTTCGTCATAACTACCATCAGCGATCAATTGGGCTGCCCTACCATTTCCTGAAATATCCCAACGGACTAACTGAGACGTAATCCAGTTAGCAAAACTCTGCCAAGGATAGGGGTCAAAATCGATGCGATCGGGTACATTAAAACTATTACCCAAACCATCTTCAAAATTACCCGTTAATACGGCTTTAACCACCTCCACAGGTTGATTAAGGAAAGATCTACCAGAAATAGCCTCGGCAATTTCCTCCCTATTTCCTGACTCACTAGCGTAATCCGTTGCCTGAATAATTGCTTTATTCAAAGCTCGGAAAGTATTAGGATTATCGTTTATCCAAGTATCACTGGCTGCAAAAGCACAACAGGGATGACCATCCCAAAGATCTTTGGTAAGTTTATAAATAAACCCTGCCCCTTCAAAAACGGCTCTTTGGTTAAAAGGATCAGGCATCAAGAAACCATCAATATCTCCAGCAATTAGCTGGGCAATACTATCTGGGGGAGGTACAGAGCGAATGGTAACATCAGTATCGGGATTAATACCACCAGTGGCGAGATAATATCTGAGCAGTAAATTGTGCATTGAATAAGGGAAAGGTACACCCAAAACAAAGCCTCTAAAATCTTCTGGCTTATTGACATTACCCCGATGCTTGTCGGCTATGGTAATGGCTTGACCATTAATATTTTCAATACTAGCCAGTTTCACTCCAAAGGTAGCCGAGCCTAATCCTAAAGTCATGGCAATGGGCATGGGGGCTAACATATGATAAGCATCCAATTCCCCCGCAATGGCGGAATCTCTTATCGCTCCCCAGCTTGGCATTCTGACGTTCTGAGTATTTAGACCATGTTTTTGATAAAAGCCCAAAGGCTGAGACATAATAATGGGAGTTGCACAGGTAATGGGAATAAAGCCCACTCGTAAATCTGTTTTTTCCAAATCCGATACATCTGGGGGAGGATCATCAGGATCAATTACCGTATCCCCACAAGCATTTACCAGGGTAACAAGGGCTGCACCGATGGCAATATTTTGTAAAAACTTACGGCGACTTACTTCCCCATTACGGATGGCATCCCCAAAAAACTGCCCAGATTTTGCTCCAAAGGCGGCAGAAAAGGCATTATCCAAACCTCCCGCTTGTTTTGCTAATTCCAAGACCAATTTTTCACGCTTGGGATTACCTTTACCCGCCATTTTCAAAAATAACTCTTTTCTTAGTTCGGCGGTACTCAGAGCATCGGCAATACCAAATGTTTGGGGTTTATATACTCCCATCTTGGTCAAGTCATTGATCATGTGCAAAGGATCACTGGGCATGGTTTCCATGAATTCCCAATGAGATTGACTTGGATGAAATTTACCACATTTAATACAAAGGTTTTCTACTCCTTTCCATTCATCTCGCTGAGATAAGACCGTCTTTGCGAATTTCATGATTATACATGTGAGTAGATAAACTGACCATGTGCATTAAACTGTTTTCTCCGACATGAACTGTATCAATAGATACTTTTACCTGAAGTTTTTTCCCTTTTTTGCGCTCAACCATTTTATTTAACCAATATAAAATTGGCGCTGGTGCGTTGGCTGTTCGGCGGTGCGGGTGCTGGTTTGTTGTTAGTTGTCCAGTGTTTGTTGGCTCGTTGCCGGCTGGCCAGTTCGGGCGGGGCTGGCCGCTCTCTGTTTGGGCGCTGTAGTGGCTTGCGGGCGGGCGTTTGTTAGCTCGCTCGCTTTTTTTTTGCGGATAACAGGTTAGGCAATCCCCTTATTTAGGATAACCGCGGCCATTCTGTTTCCATAAAGTGCAACCTCTTGGTGCGAGACGTTTAGGAGTCAAATAAGGCTGCAATGCCTGAAATAACCTCCTAGTGGGACTTTCACCCCTTGGTGAAATATAAGGGACTCGTACCCTGACCATCCCATAACTGTTTATATGTCCCAACGTTTGGTATAGAAATATACAAAACAAGGCAGGGAACTCAAGGTCAAAACGCCCAACTGGAAATATTAATGATTCCTTAACAATTGCGTTGAGAGTAACGGCGATAGCCACCCCCAGTTTTGGGAATCACAAACCCGGGATTGAAGCGGGGAACGGAAGGCTCTGAGGTTTAACCTAACACCAAAAACGAGACCACTGCCAACCATCCAGGAGATTAGGGAAACCGAATGTCTGGCTTGAACCATCGTCATAAGTAGGCAGCGAAATAGGTTGTCACGCTGCGCTCAAAAGAGCAAGGGGAAAAGCAGGAAGTTTTTAGTATTACCTGCACAGACCTTTATAAGTAACCCCGGTGGATAGGACAAATCTAAAGATGGAATGCCCATATAAATGGAACGTTTAAACCTACATTCCGCAGGTTGACAGGGAATAAAAGATATGGTGCTAGTCTAGGCTAGAAAGGGTTCCTTCGAGCGGTA
>NZ_JBIMLI010000055.1:0-28793 GCF_051859755.1 Limnospira sp. | reverse complement strand
CGGCGGCTATTTTCGGGGGCTTGGCTGAGGTCGTGGCGTGGTGGAGGTGGGGGGGTGGTGGTGTCTTGGGGCGATCGCTTTTTCTGACTCTTAGGATAGCCGTATAAGTCGCTGCAGACATTTATTTGATTAGCAATTTGTACCACGTCGTTGTAATAAGAAAAGACCCCATTTTCGATGAGCGATCGCACATTCTTTTTTTTCACATTCTCTCCCAACAGGTCAGACAGGAGTTTCCATAAGTCGGATGCTGATTTCCTGACGTGATCATTGCCACAGTATTTCTGGAGGCTTTGCCCTGGGGATCCATGGAATATACGAAGGCGAAAACCATTGCCCGGGTTCACGATGAGCAGTTTAGGGAGGAGTTGCTGGAAGAGGCGATCGCACAACCTCTGTCTCTGAGTAAAATTAAGGAACCTATCCGCCAATATCAGGCTGAACAGCAATAATATGTACCTTTTTTTAAAAGTTCAATTTATGCAGTTTATATAGAAATAAAAACACATTAAATATAATAAAAAATGTCAATTGTTAAAGCATAGTATTTGACTGGTCGTTCAGTATTCATTTTTTGAATCTATTAAATGAACCCATCACCCTCAAAAGTAAACGATTTGGGTAAATTTTTGCTCTAGTATGAGATCTGATGAGTTATAATATATTATAGCATCACCAAGGGTGGGCTATTCTAGTAGGGGATACCAGATTTATGTCTACTGCTCGTCAAATCATAGCGCTTATAAAAAGCCACATAGAAGGCGAAGAGCAGCAGTTTTGTTCTGCCGCCCTTCAAATTGCAGCCCATGAAGCAAGGCAGGGACATGGAAAATTGGCTCAAGAAATTCGCGAGTTAATTGATGAAGCTAAAAACCGGGGTTCGGCGCTCGATCGAAAAAATAGCGCAGTCCCCTTAGTTCAGCCAAAAGGTGAATTAGCTAATTTACTATCAGCACGTTACCCAGAGACTAAGCTAAGTGATATGGTACTCTCATCAGAGCTTGAAACCAAACTTAAACGTATTCTTACAGAACAGAAACAACGAAATCGTCTGCAAGATTATAACCTATCTCCTCGTCGCAAAATTCTGTTGGTCGGTCCGCCCGGTTCTGGCAAAACAATGACTGCTGCAGCTTTAGCTGGTGAGTTACAACTGCCGCTGATGACTGCTATTTATAGTAGCCTGATTGGTAAGTTTATGGGAGAAACTGCCAGCAGACTTCAATTAATTTTTGATGCGATGTCACTAACACGGGGCGTTTATTTTTTTGATGAATTTGATGCCATTGGGGCGCACCGCAACAGTGCCAATGATGTGGGAGAGATTCGGCGCGTATTAAATTCATTTTTATTATTTATAGAGAATGACCAAAGTGATAGTTTAATCGTCGCAGCGACCAATCATAACAATTTATTAGATGAAGCTCTTTTTAGAAGATTTGATGATGTGATTTCATATACACTTCCCAGCGAAGAAATGATTCGCCGCGTTTTAGAAAATAGGCTAACATTATTTGATATTCATTGGCATGATTGGTCAGAGATTTTTAAGGCGGCACAAAATTTAAGTTTGGCTGAAATTGTTCGTGCTGCGGATGAAGCAGCAAAACAGGCTGTACTATTAAATACTGAACAAATTGACCATGAACATTTGCTGGCGACTCTTTTAGAAAGACGCAACATTAACCATTTAGTATTGACCAAAGTGTAGGCGCGATTATGTCCCAAGAATCCCGTGATTTTCCTCATATTTACTTACCGGAAAACGGCCAGAGTGAAAATTATACACGACCCCGACAAGGTGGTGGTTCTAATTTATCTCCCGATCGCGATCGGATAGCTCATGCTAGGTATTTAGAGGAACAAATCGGCAAAGCAATTCAGCAAGCTAATCAAATATTAAACTCTCGTGATTCTCAGCTTGCTACTGGAGTACCGGGGTTTTACTTAGAATTTCAGATTAAAAGTGAGGAAACCATTGCTTTAAAGTCCTTAGAAAACAGGAAAAAAAATATTGAATTGGTGGCAGTGAAGAAAATTCATGACCAGGAAGACATGGTTTTGGCAACAGTTTTTGTTCCAGAGTCAGCCCAGGACTACTTTCTAAAAAAAGTAGAACAGTATCGAGACGAAGATACAGATACAGACAAACCCAAAAATCAGGCACTTGTCGCTCGGTTAGAAGCGGTTCAAATTGGCACAGTACAATCACTATTTACTGATGTTCCTGCCTTGTTTCCCGAAAATGGGCGGGAGGTTTGGTGGGAAGTTTGGCTCCGAAAAGAGAAACAGGGAGAATTTAATCAGATTACTCAAAAGCTGGAGATTACCACAAAATATCATGCAATTTCTTTCCCAGAACGTGAGGTGGTTTTGGCAATGTGTAATTGGGAAGCAATGGCACGAGTCATCAATAATTCTGATGTAGTAGCAGAATTACGCCTCGCCAAAGATACGCCATCAATGTTTCTGGGAATGCCAAATATAGAACAAGAGCAATGGGTTGACGATTTAGAAAAACGACTAATTGCACCAGCTAAACACGCGGTATCAATTTGTGTATTAGATAGTGGAGTTGCCAGAATTCATCCATTACTTTCGCCGGGACTGGATGCCAATGATATGCACGCAGTTGAACCATCTTGGGGGGTTAATGATAGCGCTTTTTGGCGCGGTCATGGTACAGCAATGGCTGGTTTATGTTTGTATTCTGACCAACTCATCGATTTGTTAGCCACATCGGGACAAGTGAAACTTTTCCACCGCCTTGAATCAGTTAAAATTCTTCCCAATACCGGACAAAATCAACCTGAGCTTTACGGTGCAATAACAGAGCAGGGTGTTTCTTTACCTGAAATTGCAAATCCCCATCGCCCTCGGGTTTTTTGTATGGCGGTAACAAGTAGTAGTGACTCTACAAAAGGAACGCCATCATCTTGGTCAGCAGCAGTGGATCAGCTATGTTTCAATGATGGTGAATTCCGCCGATTGATGATTATTTCTGCTGGTAATATTTCTCAAGAAATTATAGCAGAAGATTACCTCAATATTAATGATGTTGAAACCATAGACAATCCTGGGCAAGCGTGGAATCCTCTAATTGTGGGTGCTTATACTGAAAAAATTAATATTATCGACTCTAATTATCAGGGTTGGCTGCCCTTAGCCCCTGGGGGCGACCTGTCTCCTCGTAGTAGAACTTCAGTTACATGGGACAGTCAATGGCCGATTCGTCCAGATGTGGTGTTTGAAGGTGGAAATATGGCTTTTGATGGTGAAAATCCAGCAGCAGCCATTGACGATCTTTGTCTGCTAACCACTCACTACCGCCCAAATATCAGAATGTTCGATCGCATGAGCGATACAAGCAGCGCAACTGCTCTTGCTAGTTACATGGCAGCACGTATTATGTCAGAACAGCCCAACTATCGACCGGAAACGATACGCGCACTGATTGTCCATTCTGCGGAATGGACTCCGGCAATGCAGAATCACTTTGAGGCTGCATCCTCTAAAACTGCTAGAGGTGCGCTTTTGAGACGTTATGGTTATGGAGTGCCTGATTTAAGTCGTGCGCTTCAAAGTGCCAGTAATGATTTAACCCTAGTTATTGAAGATGAACTCCAACCGTTTTGTTTAGAAAATAGCCGGGTTAAAACTAAAGAGATGAAGTTTCATAAGTTGCCTTGGCCGAGTGAAAAACTAGAAATCTTAGGAGAAGCAAAGATAGAGTTAAAAATTACTTTATCCTATTTTATTGAACCCAATCCTGGAGAGAGGGGATGGGCATATCGACATCGTTATCCTTCTCACGGGTTGCGCTTCAAGGTCAAAGACTCTTTAGAAACTGATAATGATTTCAGATGGCGAATTAATCAAGCTGTTCGAGAAGAGAAAGAGGACAGAAGAAGTTCAAGTCATTCTGATGATCATAATTGGTTTCTTGGCTCAAATACCAGGGATGGCGGTTCTATACATTCTGATATCTGGTATGGTACTGGTGTGGAATTAGCCCAGAAAGATGCGATCGCGGTCTATCCAGTGGGGGGATGGTGGAAAGAAAAACAATATTTAGATCGGTACGATCAAATGGCACCCTATTCACTGGTGATTTCCATTCGGGTCCCCGGAGTTGAAGTGGATATTTACACTCCCGTTTACAATTTAGTGAGTACATCTGTGGCAATTGAAACTTAAACAATTAGCCAAATATTATGATGATTTTTAATGGCGATAATTTCAGCGGTAGGGTGTGTTAGGGGCGGCGCTAATTTAATTACCTAATAATTAGTCTAAAAATCAGCCCCGTAACGCACCATCATCAACCAGGTAGGGTGTGTTAGGGGCTGCCATAATTTAATTCCCTAATAACTATCTGAAAAATCAGCCCCGTAACGCACCATCATCAACCAGACAAAAATCATCTAATTGTATAGATACAAATATCCGTCTCAAGCAAAATTTTCATACAATTTGCTCTCGTTCCATCGGTAGGGAGCGATACTATTCCCACTCATAAACAGCTTTGCCGTGTCCATTGGTCACTCCGTATATACAGAAGGGGGGGGGGGGATACTATTATTTATTATAGCAAATATTATGCTCGTCAAGCCATGCCGAAATGAATTATGTTATAATTATGGCATTAACTCAACTAAATGGCTTCCGAAAATTTATGATCATTCGAGCTAAAGGAATTAAGCGCGGTCAAACTATTATTTTGAATGAATCGCTTTCTCTACCGGATCAAGAAGTGGAAATCATGGTCATACCTATCTCCGATCCTGGGAGTGAACCCTTGACAAAAAATACATTAGCTGACTTTGTGGGAAAGCTGCAAAATTCACCCAATTTTCAAGACGATCCGGTTGTAATTCAGCGTCAGATGCGTGATGAGTGGGATTAAATTGTTATTAGATACTAATGTGGCGATCGCCATTCTCAAAGCCTATTCATCAGCGATCGCATTGCTGGCAACCGAGCAGCTAGAATTTGAGAACTGTGCCATCAGTCAAATTACGCGAATGGAGTTACTCAGTTATCCTAACTTAGAGGCAGAAGAGGAGCAGACGATTCAAAACTTGTTGGCAAATTTATTAGTCTTGAAATTAGATGAAAAAATTGAACAAGAGGCGATCGCCTTTCGACGCAACCATAATGTGAAGTTGCCGGATGCGATTATTGCAGCAACGGCGAAGGTTTATGGGTTACGCTTGCTAAGGTTGGATCGGCAATTACAGGCTAAATTTAGCACTGACTTACCTTAATGGGTGGGCTATGGTCACGAAAAGAAACTGGGTTTCTACAACAGCGCATTTCTGCCAAGATTTATTAAAGAAACCCGGTTTCTCCATAAATAGCCTAAGGGGTAGTGTTAGGGGCGACGAGAATTTAATTACCTAATAATTAGCCTAAAAATCCGCTCGGTAACGCACCATCATCAACCAGACAAAAATCATCTAATTGTATAGATACAAATATCCGTATCAAGCAAAATTTTCATACAATTTGCTCTCGTTCCATCGGTAGGGAGCGATCGCGCTCAATTGGCAAATCCTCTGGAAACTCCTGAAGGGCATCAAACATCTATTTATAGCAAATATTCTGCTACTCAAGCAATGCCGAAATGAATTATGTTATAATTATGGCATTAACTCAACTAAATGGCTTCCGAAAATTTATGATCATTCGAGCTAAAGGAATTAAGCGCGGTCAAACTATTATTTTGAATGAATCGCTTTCTCTACCGGATCAAGAAGTGGAAATCATGGTCATACCTATCTCCGATCCTGGGAGTGAACCCTTGACAAAAAATACATTAGCTGACTTTGTGGGAAAGCTGCAAAATTCACCCAATTTTCAAGACGATCCGGTTGTAATTCAGCGTCAGATGCGTGATGAGTGGGATTGATTTGTTGTAGATTAATATTAGATACTAATGTGGCGATCGCCATTCTCAAAGCCTATTCATCAGCGATCGCATTGCTGGCAACCGAGCAGCTAGAATTTGAGAACTGTGCCATCAGTCAAATTACGCGAATGGAGTTACTCAGTTATCCTAACTTAGAGGCAGAAGAGGAGCAGACGATTCAAAACTTGTTGGCAAATTTATTAGTCTTGAAATTAGATGAAAAAATTGAACAAGAGGCGATCGCCTTTCGACGCAACCATAATGTGAAGTTGCCGGATGCGATTATTGCAGCAACGGCGAAGGTTTATGGGTTACGCTTGCTAAGGTTGGATCGGCAATTACAGGCTAAATTTAGCACTGACTTACCTTAATGGGTGGGCTATGGTCAGGAAAAGAAACTGGGTTTCTACAACAGCGCATTTCTGCCAAGATTTATTAAAGAAACCCGGTTTCTCCATAAATAGCCTAAGGGGTAGTGTTAGGGGCGACGAGAATTTAATTACCTAATAATTAGCCGAAAAATCCGCTCGGTAACGCCAGCCTAGGAAATTAAATTTTTCACATATTGTTTAATCACTGGTTGTAGGGTGAAACCGGATGATTTGTTCAGGAAATTTCGTCGGGTTAAAGATTGTATCCCTTTCAGAAAATCGGCATCTGATAAAAGTTCGGGTGGTTTCTGGCTGATATCTACGGATTTTTCTTGGTTAGCTAACCACCCCATGAGGATTTTCTCGACTTCGGACAACCGTTGATAATGTGGTTTGATGAGAGTTTCTAGACTTCCTAAATATAGAGTAGGATAGGATAGGAATTTTTGGACACTACCGTTAAATAGTTCTAGGATATCAGTGGCGATTATACTTAACCATAAAGGGTTGCCATTGTACAGTTCAATCAGCTTTGACCATTCAGGTTTATCTTTGAGTTTTCTAGCGGTGAGGAGTTGGCTGGCTGATTTCCCTAACCCGGCAATTTGTAGAGTTTTGCCGTAGTTTTCTTCAGCTTCCATGGTGGCGATTTCTAGGGGTTGTTCCCAACCGAGTAGCAACAGACAACTTTGATGAGAGCATCTGCCAATTTCATGGAGGAGATGACTATAGTTTTGGTATTCTGGGCGATAATTGCCGACTAATTCTCCAGGGTTTAAGGTTTCTTGAAAGTCGTCGAGGATGATTAAACAACGGTGGTTTCTGAGATGGTCTAAAAAAGAGTTACGAGAGTTTAAATAGTTGATGATTGATGGGTTGTGGCTGGGAGGTGGTGGGGCGAGAGATTCGATGATATGACTTTGTAGGGCGTTGAAATTGGGGAATTGGCGATGACTGCGCCACAGAGTGCGATCGAAGTTGTCTTTAATCTCTTCTACCAGTTTTCTAGCCAGGGCGGTTTTCCCAATTCCGGATAGTCCGGTTAGGCTGACAATGCGGCTATGTTCTTCTAGTATCCACTGCTTGAGGGTAGCTAGTTCCTGGGTGCGATCGCAGAAGCGGCGGCTATTTTCGGGGGCTTGGCTGAGGTCGTGGCGTGGTGGAGGTGGGGGGGTGGTGGTGTCTTGGGGCGATCGGTTGGGCGGGATTTTTGAGGGATTGTATAAATCACTACAGAAATTTATGTTATTACCAATGTGCAGACTGCCTGTATTAAATGAATAGAATATTCCATTTTCGATGAGCGATCGAACATTCTTCTTTTTTACGTCTTCTTCCAGCAGGTCAGACAGGAGTTTCCATAAGTCGGACGCTGATTTCCTGACATGATCGCTCGTACAGTGGTATTCTTCAGCGATTTCCTTATATCCTTTCCCTTGCCACGCCCCCTCCAAAATAACCCTTTGCAGGGAGTCCAGGTGCTTTCCAGTTTTGGCAAAAATCAGATTATCGGTCCACTGCAAGGCTTCTTGAATCTCCATAGCTCTTCAATTGGCTCCTACTTTTGGGTACTTTAACCCCCTATTATCCCACATTCCCCCCCTTTTTGCAACACAATTCCACATTCCCCCCTTTTTGGATTTGTAAACCCCTCAGAGAACCCCCCCTAAATCCCATTTTTATGGGGTTGACGAATTAAAAATCAGTTGCGAGAATATTGTGCATAACTGCAATCCTATAGTTCACTACCTGAGTTTTACCAAGATTAACTGTGTACTGTTTCCAGCAATATTGACTTGAGCGAGATTATTTTAGCAATTCTAACTTGGAGCAATTATAACAATGGTTGAGATACAAGATACAACAAAAAAAGCTGAGACCACTTACGATATTGGCTTAGGCATTACTTCACGATGTAATGCTCGTTGCAAGCATTGTTACTCTTCGTCTCTTGGTAGACAGGAAGATATATCTTTGGATCTGATCCAGAATTTATTAAGTATAATCCCTGTAAAATCTATCAATCTAGGAACTGGAGAAGTGGGACTCCATCCTTGTTTTGAGCAAATAATTGAATATATTTTGAGCAATGTATCCAAGGTTTCCATAACTTCTAATGGCTTGACTTTATCTAGAATGTCTGACGATCAGCTATGCCGTTTACATGACGTAGATATATCCTTGGACTTTCCCTCTGCCAAAAAGCATGATGAATTTAGAGGCGTAAGGTTATTTGATTTAGCGATTTATCAAATAGATCGGTGTAAGAAATTGGGCGTAAAATGTTCTGTTGCAACTGCCGTCACCAGTGCTAATATCCCATACTTACTGGAGATGCTAAGTCTAGTCAGAACATACGATATAGCTTTGAGACTTAATTTATATAAGCAAGTTGATGCGGAATACCTTACGCCAAATTATGAACAATTTTGGAATTTCTTTAAAGTTTTTTTTAAGTATGCCAAGATAGTATCCTGTTCTGAACCAATTTTACAGGTTGTTCTGGGAATGTGCCATAAAGAATTCCAGGGTTCTCCCTGTACTCATAACTCTTTGAGAATTAGACCTAATGGACAAATAAGTAGGTGTGTTTACTTGTCTGGTGAAGAGAACCTATATGCTCTTGAAGATCATCATATTTTAGAAAAGCTTAATCATATAGGACATCCTAAATACATACCTGTTGTCTGCCACAGATGCAAGCATGTCAACTATTGTCAAGGAGGCTGCGAAAGCAGACGCATATTAACACAAGGCATTAATATGCCTGATATGTATTGCCCTTTTATACATGGAGAAAACATTTACATTGAGCCCCTGATTGCAGAAAAAGATGATTCAGAAGACTATATTCACAGCTCTTATTTGTGTACATTAATTGTTAAATGAGGATGCCAATATGTTGCAATTACAGGAATTAGACCTTCATGTTACTAATAAGTGTATGCTGGCGTGCAAGCATTGTTGTTTTGATGCTGGAGAAAAAATGTTGCCAGAACTAAAAAAAGAGAGGTGGATGCAAATTTTAAAACAAGGTAAAAACCTGGGGGTCAAAGATATTGATATCACTGGGGGAGAACCTTTATTATATAAAGGTTTAGACCACCTTATTAATTATGCAGTAAATTTAGAATATAATGTTACTCTTCAAACCAATGGAATATTGTTTAATAGAAGCCGTAGAAAAGAACTTAAAGCCAGGGGCTTGAAAAATGTAATGATTTCTATCGATGGTTGGGAAAAAAGTCATAATTGGCTAAGAGGATTTAATAGTTTTCAGCAAGCTAAATCAAACATAGAAGAAGCTATTGAAGAAGGATGGACTATCAGAGTAAATGCAGTAGCCATGAAATCTACATTTAAATCTATACCAACATTAATTTCTTGGGCTGATAAAACTGGTATTCCGCTGGTCTCTATTTTCTTTTTTACACCTCAAGGCAGAGGAGAAAGCATTTTAAATGAGGAATTAGAATATAAACAATGGGAAGAATTCATCATTAGCCTTCAAAGCCAAGTTTCTCATCTGCAACAAACTCACGTTATAGTAGAACCATCTGTAGGTCCTCTAGGGGGGTTAATAGAAGCTATTAAATGTCCTATGTATTATCGAGGATATTTGCAAGTTTTATGTGATGGACGTGCTTATCCTTGTACCATGTTAATTTTTTCCGATCTTTATCTCGCTGATTTATCTTGTGAATCGCTTAGTCATTGTTTGGAAGAGTCCAGATGGTCTAAACTAACTAAAAGTATAGATGATATTGTTGATGATAGCGATGAGTGTAAGGGAGGTTGTATCGGATATTCTACATGGCTCACAGGAAAATTAGGTATCGACCCACGATGCCAAGTATTTGAGAAAGGAACTTTCCCTATTTGCCCACTTGTCAAGATAGATTTGTCAAAAAACAAAAAAGCCCTACGAAGTGGGCTGTTGTAATTAATTGAGGAATTTTAAAAAATGAGTGTAAAATCTAATCGCATTAATGAAGACTCCGTATGTTGTTTTCGCTCTATTTCTTCAAAAGGAATAAGAGTGTGTTGGGAAATTTTGGCCAAGTGTAATTTGTCCTGTCATCACTGCATGGTATATTCACCTATTCGCAAGGGGCCTTCTCTGAGCAGAATGCTTCAAATTGTTGAGGAAATGACAAGAATAAATGTCCACAAAGTGCTTATTAGTGGTGGAGAACCATTTTTATTCCCATTTTTGGAAGAATTATGTTTTGCTTTGTATGAGAAAGGAATTTTGGTAGATATTAATACCAATGCCACCCAGTTTACTATTGAAAAGCTTGAGGGATTAAAAAAAATGGGTGTAACTGAACTAACTATCAGCCTTGATGGTAGCTCCAAAGAAATATATGAAAAATGTAGACCTAATGCAAATTGGTTTCAAGTAATTGAAAATATTTCTAATGCTGTAAAATTGGGGTTTGATGTAGATATTGTTTTTGTTCCTACTAAATTAAATCAACATCAATTGGAAGAAACAGCAAATTTAAGCTGTAATTTAAACTGCAAAAGCTTAACTGTTGCTGGATTAGTAAGATTTGAAAAAGCTCATCAAAATTGGCATTCTTTGGCTCTCGATAAAATGGAATTACAAAACCTTTACAGCCGTATTAAAAAGTTGCGTTCAGAAATTTCTATCCCTCTCCGTTCAAATCGCATAGCGACTTCTTTACCTCCAACACCTTGTGGAGCGGGAGAAAGTGTATTAGGTATTGACGCCGCTGGGTATGTTCATCCATGTCCTCTATACATATTACAACCGAGTCTTCAAAATGACGTTATTTATAGACCATTAGAGGAAATTGTATATTCATCAGAATTCCAATCACTACTTCCCCAAGTCAATAGCATGAATAACTGTAGCTCTTGTCCACATAATTCAACCTGTAAAGGTGGGTGTTTCGGAGTAAAACAAATGTTAGGATTATCTTTCAAGAACCCCGACCCAATTTGCGAAATTAGTTTTTAACTATAGGCACATCAAAAAGATCAATTCAAGTTGAATATATGCCTCACGATTGATGACGGTAATGATATACCCAAATATCAACAATGAATTTTAAAATGTCAAAAAGTTTGCAAGATCAGGCTTTGGAATGGGCAAGCTTCGTAACGGGAGAATCACTGCTATCTTGGACTACTATTGATCGACCAAATCGAGATAGTAGAATATTTAAAATATATACATCCTCAAAAATGTTAATTTTAATGTTGAGGTTAGATCGAAATAACCAGAATAACTTACAATTACAGTCACGGCAAAAGAAAGACATTGAAAGAGAGGTTTCCGCACTACAAAATTGTATCGGCATGAGTCCAAAGCTAGTTAATTATGCCCCTGAATATGGAGCATTATTATTTGATCCTATTCCCGATAATTATCCAAGCTTAACGGATTTGCTTTGTGAGAGCAATAAGAATAATATCGACAATGTTATTCAACTTCCTCTTGCTACTCTTGCTAAAATTCATAGACAACCCGTACCGATACAGTTAGTAGATTCAGATTTTATGGAAGACCTGTATTTACATATCACTTTAAATGCTAGACAGCTATGTCCGCAAATTTCAATGCCAGTTTTATCCGGAGAATCTGTATTTCTTCATGGCAATCCCAATCCAGGAAATTGGAAACAAATTTCCCAAAGTGAAGGAATATGGCTAGATTTTGAAGACTCATATGCTGGGATTGCGGAGTTTGATTTTGGCTATTTTTTGGGACATCTTAGAGTTTTATTCCGAGATAAAGCTATTAATTCTGTATTAACCAGTTTAAAACAAATTAATCTTACAGTTAACGAAGATTACATCATACAAGTTAGTGAAGTGGTCTATTATTATGTAATAGCTACGGAATCAAGATATAAGCGATATTTATTGGTTAATTGACAACAATTTTTGTAGGAGAGATAATCATGGATACCAAAAAAAATCAACGGAATGAATTACAAGGGGAATCTGCTAAAACACCGGACGTAAAAATGTTGGCTTGGAATATATCTCCTTGGTGCAATCTTACTTGCAAGCATTGTTACTTGGGTGAAATTAAAGGTTATGATTCTTTGTCAACGCATGAATTAGATAGAATTGTGGATCAAATTTCTTCTATTGATGTTAAAGTGGTTTTCTTGGCGGGTGGGGAACCATTACTTATTCGCAATTTAGAGTATGTAATACGTCAATTAGCTCAAACAGGGGTTTCTGTTTTCGTTAACACTAACGGGATTTTATTAACAGAAAAAAGAATTGATTCTCTTTTGAGATCTCAGGTTAGTGGGGTAATTATTGGGTTTGATGGAATTACTCAAGAATCTTATGAAATGATTCGGGGTGAACATACCTACCAGCAAGCATTGCAGGGATTAAAAACTGCTATAAAAATGGGTATGTCTGTTGAAAGTGATTTTACACTTAACTGTTTAAACAGACATCAATTGAATTCAGTTCCTTTATGGGGAGATGAATTAAAATTAAAGCGAATTACAGTTAAAAGATATGTTCCCAGGCCAGAAAGTAAGTTTGATTCTCAATTAAGGTTGACACCCCAAATTTTGAAAGAGACTTACCATGATTTTTTAGACATTTTCCCGTATCCATCCCAACGAGAAAGTTGCAAGATTTATGCACATGATCCTTTGTTTATTGTTGCTAAAGCGGAAAAAGGATTACTGAATCAAGAAGATATTTTGAGAGAAGATTGTAATGCGGGTGGCTATACAAGAGGTTGGATAGGTCTATCATCGCAAGGAAATATTCAACCATGTCCTGTCATGACGGAAGAAGTAGTGGGAAATATCTTATCTGAAGAACTACAAGATATTGTTAAATGTTCTAAGATGGATATAATTAGAGATGCTATTCCTGCTATTTGTCAAAAATGTCACCATTCTTCTTATTGTCGTGGTGGTTGTAAAGCGACCAAAATTCGCATGGGAACTTCATTGGATAAACCAGATCCATGTTGCTGGATATATCATAAATAAACGATATTTCGCACATTAAAAACTAATTGCGGGTGCATTGGTGTTGTGTCCCCAAAGCCTTGCAATGGCGTACCTTAACTTCAGTTTTTGAAGTTTGCAACTTTAATTATTGCGAAGTATTAAGCTGATGAATTGGTCAACAGTAGTCGGTTAGGTGTAGGAACAAAACCCAACACCACCATCTCTAACTCTAATCTTTGATTACAGTGGCAACGTCATCACCATCTCAAACCCTCTAATCTTTTCGGCATCTAAATTGGGAAAAAATTTAACCCACAATGCTGGGAGTGCGAACATCTTGCTCGCTAGGACCCTCAAGTTTAAATGCCGAACAGCTTAAATCTAAATTATTCAGGTCTTCCTGAAACTCCTCAATATCATAGTGGACGCAAATACCTCGCTCAGAAATCAGTTTTTGAAACTGCATCCTATGCCACCCCAATAGCTCACTCGCTTTCCCTAAACTAATTTTATCTTGCTGAAATAACATCAGCACAATTTCCAACAATAGCTCATTTTCGGAAAAACCACTCGCCTTTACTAGGTCATCGCAAATCACTAAACTCATGGGGAACTCTCCTAGGCTGAAATCTCCTGCTTAAATCCTAGCAGCCACCAAAGCGATCGCGCCGGGTTGCAGATGCCGTAATCCCCTAGAATCAGAAACCGGGTTTCTCGGTTGGGTTTCTGCATCTTTGCTCAGACTTGACCAGAAACCCGGTTTCTCAACAGGGTTTTCTGCTCTTATCCGGGGATAACCTCAAAAGTATCTGTATCATAGAGTCGAGAAACATAAAAATCACTGTCTAATGTGAAAATTCGCTTAATCTTTTGGCTTTCTGCGACAGCCACCAGAGAAGCATCAGCTAAATCCTTGTTTAGATAATTTTGTGGCAATCTGTTCCCCAAAATAAGTTGTTTGAACTTGATGATGAGGTTCCATTTGACTATCGATCGCCCCAATTAAGTCTCCGATTTTTTCAGATAACGGTTCAGCTTCTGGCTGGGGTTGTTCAAGTTGAGATAAAATCCAACCTTCGGGAGTTAACCCTTGTGTTTGGGCGACTTCTAGGAGAGCTTGATAAGTTGTTTCAGATAGAATCAGGGTATGTTCTGACATAATTTGACTCCGTGAGCTTGCTCCGATTTTAACTCTAATCCCTGTGAATGACAAGGAGGCAATCGAACCCAAAAGTAGGGGGCGTTCCCCATACCCAGGCCAATTTTTGCCCAATGCCGCCATTCTCGGAAACGCGCCTTCATCCTGGTCAAGGGGGTGTGACTCTAAGCTATAGCAGTTCCCGGACTCATGAGGTACGTTTCAAAGCCCCTCTCTCTTTCTGGGAGAGGGGTTTGGGGTGAGGGCCGTACCTTATGAAGATGAGAAACGCTATAGGAGATTTGGGTTATTCCCATCATTTTTGGCAGAGGGTGACCGAGGCTACATCTGCTTCAATCTTAGCAGCCGGGGAGGCGATCGCCCACAATTGTGGATGCCATATCGCCTCTTGAAATTGCTCCTTAGCCCGGTCAATGGGTTGGAGGCAACAACACTCAACAACCCTCAGCAATTTGTTAGTCTAACAACTTAACGATTCCCTGCGAAACGGGGATGCGATCGCCCCAATCCTCTAACTAGCACAATTATGTCTCAATTTTACCGACCAAAACACCGTAATTTCACGTATATTATGACCGCAAATCCCCATTATTTCGTATCACCGAGGTTGGTTTTTCGAGACATAACTAACACAATTATGTCTTTTTTATCTCGCTCCCCCCAGGGTTCGGGTGGTGGCGGGTCAAAAAAATAGCCCCATGACCTAATGAGGCTAAAATCTACCGATGGGCCGATCGCTCTTTCCCAGATAGGCGATAAGCCTGACGGCATAGCGACCCTTACCGCTCTGTTTAATCTCAATCATCAGCCTCAAACAGACGGACGACGAATTCGGGTTTGTATGTCATCTGCCACCACCAGACAACCTTGTAAAGTCGCCAGTGGATCTTCCCGCACAACCCGCTGCAAAACATCAAGCACGGCCTGACGACTTCCACAGCGAGAACGCAACAGTAAAATTCCCGGATGAGTTCCGGGTGGAAAACGTCGGACATCAGAAAAATCTAAGTCGAGAGTAATAAAAAAGCGTCCCTCAGTACAAACTTGCTGCCATACAACTTCATCGTCTTCACCAGACAATCCTTCATCAGTAACTCGATCGCAATCGTAACCTTCATTTCGGAGAAACTCTGCATGGGTAATACTAAGATTTTCGTCTAATTTGACTAAGAGCATTATGATCACGTTGGCGACAGTTCTTCTTCTCTTGCTAGTGCCGCCGCATAAGCGATCGCCGAGCGCACATTTTCTAAAGTCAACGGTGGATATTCCTCAACAATTTCTGCTAATGTCAATCCCTCAGCCAGGTTATCCAGGATGACCGAAACCATAATCCTGGTTCCTTTAATACAAGGTTTGCCATGACAAATATTGGGGTTTTTCTCAATTTGTTCTTGCCAATTAAGCATGGTTTGCCCTCTACCAAATTGTTAAGCATAACTTGTCCTAGTTTAGCATAAAACCAACCGGCTACGAGAGCGATATCTGAGCCTGGTCGAAGCGATCGCTTTTCTGACTCCCTGAGCTCTGCTCCAAGAGGAGTTCGCGCAGCACCCCGGAGGCAATCGCTCTTTGATTCCCAGATAGGCGACTAATATCAGCCTGCGAACTCTAATCCCTGATAAACATCCTCAGAATCTGCATTCAAATAAGGACGCTGCCAATCAATCCCCAACCCAGAAAACTGCTCAGAAATAGCAGCAATCCGACCCGCCGCAGAATTGTCCTCCTGTTGCCAAGCCATCAATAACCCATTAGCTATAATCTGACAGCGATTCATCCCAAAACTCTCCTCACTGCCAAACTTTTTGTCCGGTTCTTCCGCCAACCCCAAACCCGGTGCTAACTCCAGAGTAAACAAAGGTATTTCTGGCTTAAAAACAGACTTATTTTCTTGATAAACATGAGCCACAACCTGCCTGACCAACTCATAATCTGTTTTGCCAAAATAAAGCACCCCAGCATCATACCGTTGATAATCAGCCGGATTATACAAAGCCTTAAAACTAAAAGGAATGCCCCTCTCATTTAACCTTTCAGTCAACCCAGCCATCACAGCCACCGCACCTTCAGGAGTAACATTAAAATAGACCCTCACCATAGCTTCTTCTCTCTGTAAACCGGCATTACCTACCGCCATATAAAAGCCATTTTGCACCAAATTCTTAGGCATCAAAATTGACACAACATCCCCCACTGCTGCCGCTTTTTCAGACTCTTGAAGATGCTTTTCCCGTTCGATATGCAGCCGCAAACCGCCCTTAGTTACAGCCAAACTGCCATCGGTTTCTTCTCTCAAAATCGACCAACCCGCATCAAAATAACCTTCACCCTTATTCGCTTCTTCTAACTGCACATAAAAAGGCATATCTACGCCAGCAAAACTATTATTCTCTAAATCTAATTGCTGATCCTTATTCTCAGAACCTAATGCTTGGGATGCTTGCATCGACCCATTATAATAAATGCCATAAAGAAAACTCCGCAACTGTAAGCTCATGTACTTATCCTGCATTTCCTGGGGCAAAGCCTGAATCCGAGGCAATATCTCAGCAGGCATTTCCCAGGGTTGATAGTTCGGATGATGAATCGAAAAATCGGCGGAAATTTGGACATTTTCAACAATATCTGACAAAACTTCCTTTAACCGACCTCCAACTTCAGAGGCTAATTGATGAGATTGAGAATTAAGTAATGACATGATTTTTCAAGATACTCAACGATATTAAACTTTGCCAACAACAGAAGAATTCATCTGATTTAACTGAGTAGCAGTAGCCCCAAAAATCGTGGGCATTGATGATTCAGGACGAGATAACAAAGCCTTGGCTACCTGAAGCATAGCAATTCCGGTATTATTAAATATTTTTTGATACTGAACCATTGCCAAAATCCCAATAATTAAAGATAAACCGGCTAACTGTACGACTTGCTTTAAGAAATCAGGACGATATTCTAAGATTTCTGGGAAAGTTTCTAAATAAGCTAAAGTCAACCCACCGATAGATGGCTGAAGTAATTCTAGGGGAGTCGTGGCTAGTCGCAGAGACTCTTCGATACTGAGAGAATTGCTAATCACCAAGCTACCCAACCAAATTTGTAGATAACTAGCGATCGCCATTCCCAAATCAAATGCTGGATCTCCCCAATCAGACCTTTCCCAATCAATCAAGCGGATCGCATTTCCATTAATATCTTCCCAGTTTCGATTCAGAAGAATATTATTCAGCTTGAGGTCATTGTGAGTCAGACAAACAGGAGAAATAGTTTCAGTGACTCGATGAACTGCTTGTCCTAAGCTATCATATCGTTGATAAAGTGCAAAAAATTTCAATCCATCCATCGGAGCCATACCAAAAATTTCAGGACCGATCCTTTCCAAACTCTCTAATAATAGCGGAGATACTTTGGGTTTTCCTGCCACCTCTTCTTGGACAAAAAATTCCCGATAAATACTCTGATTCCAGGTATCACGATGAATCGTCGCCAAACAACTGCCAATTTGAGCAGCAACCTGAACCGGAAAGAGATTGTTTTTAGAATAAAACTCTGCTAAATCCTGATAATTATCCAGATAAGTAGAAACTAAAATTGAGTTATCAGCATCGTGGAGCAGTAATTCTGGCAGAAAACTACGCCAATGGTCAAATTCAGGAAAGCTCTGTAGAAATTTGGGGATTCGCCATTCCCCAAAAAACTCGCCCACAGTTTCTTTTTCCGAATTGATAAATTGTTCTTGTTTAACCAGTAACTTTCGACCCTCTGGTAAAGTCACCAATAAATTAAAATTTTTAGCCTCAACCTGCTCTACTCCTGGATTTTCTAGGGAGCGATCGCAGATTTTTTGGTCGATTAAATAGTCATAAACATTTTGAGAACTTAACACAAATTTCATAATTACAATTATTCTCAAATATGGCTGCTCTGTTTTGATTGATTTTCATCATAATTGATGATAGCCTTATTGCCAACCTCTTCATCTGTATTAAAAAGACATAATTAATACAATTATGTCTAAACTTCAACTAATCTCGCCAGTCAAACAAGCTGTTAGATTGTTTTATTGCTAATTGCGATCGCTCCCTAGACAAAGAAACCGGGTTTCTGTGAGAGTTTTTGCCTCCTCACCAAGATGTCAACTAGAAACCGGGTTTCTCCACGGGAGACAAAGAAACCGGGTTTCTGTGATAGGTTTGTGCATCCTAATTGCCGATCGCACTGCTGTAATCACAGTGTCCCCAGCCCGGGAATCCAACAATTCCTCATGCACCGCACAGGGAATTAAAATCCTACCATAAAGCTGAGGCATTAGGCTAAATTGCTCGACCTTCGCTAAAAATGGGATAAGGGGTGAAGTGTTGCTGACAACAATCATAATCACTCCGTTTCCTCTAGGTTTTGAGGTCTTGCTGAAACTCATCAATCTCATAATGGACGCAAATACCTCGCTCAGAAATCAGTTTTTGAAACTGCATCCGATGCCACCCCAATAACTCACTGGCTTTACCCAAACTAATTTTATCTTGCTGAAACAACATCAGCACAATTTCCCCAAATAACTCATTTTCAGAAAAGCCACTAGCCTTTACTAAATCATCGGAAATCACTAAACTCATCGGGAACTCTCCTAGGCTGAAATCTCCTGCTTAAATCCTAGCAGCGACGAAAGCGATCGCCCACAATTGCGGATACCATATCGCCTCTTGAAATTGCTCCTTAGCCCGGTCAATGGGTTTGAGGCAACAACTCTCAACAACCCTCAGCAATTTGTTAATCTAACAACTTCACGATTCCCTGCGAAACGGGGATGCGATCGCGCCTATCCTCCAATGGTTGTAACATAGATATAGAAACCGGGTTTCTCCAGGGGATGCACTCTCTTGAGCGAGGTGTCACTAGAAACCCGGTTTCTCCACATATAGGCGATCGCCTTCGCATAAAATAGAGTGACTTGACTTTTATCTATATGAATGAGACTGTTTACATCGAAACAAGTATTTTAGGGTATCTCACCGCTAGATAGACCAAAAACTTGATTATCGCTGCCCACATGGAGATTACAAGGGACTGGTGGGAACTGCGCCGGAACGCTTTCACTCTCTATACATCAGAAGCCGTTTTAGAGGAAGTGGCACAAGGAGATCCAGCGATCGCCGCCCAACGACTAGAGATTTTAGGTAATTTTCCTTTGCTGGCTTTAAATCAAGCGGTAGAAGCTTTGGCAGCACAATTTTTAGACCGAAGCAATTTGCCCCCTAAAGCCAAGATAGACGCGATCCACATAGCTGCTGCCACTGTTCACGGTATGGATTATTTGTTAACATGGAACTGCAAGCATATCGCCAATGCCCAAATTCAAGGAAAATTGGCCGAAATTAGTCTAGATTGTGGCTATGTGCTGCCTGTTCTCTGTACGCCCAACGAACTCATGGGAGATTAGTCTATGTGGAAAGATGAAATTGTCGAAGAAATCCATCAAATTCGCGATAACTATGCCAAGTCTTTCAACTACGATTTGAATGCCATATTTGAAGACCTCCGCAAAAAGGAAGCAGAAAGCGGCAGAGAAGTTGTCAATTTGTCGCGCCCACCGGGTTTAAAAACCCGTTGGAGTGGACGAGATTTTGAGGGTGAAGTCAAGAAAACCAAGCCCAGTTAGGATGAGCCATCGTTAGGTGCGATCGCCCCTAATTGCAAATACCATATCCCCTACACTCAGAAACCTTCTGTCTTTCTGCATCCTCACAGAGATTTTGCCATCAACCCGGTTTCTCAGTTCCAATTACCATCAATCAAAACCCTCGTAGGTTGGTATGATAAAATTAATCAGGTCAAGCCATTTTAGGAAAGTTAAAGCTATGACCACTAAACAACCTCGCTACAGTAAAGAGGAATTCGCTCGTCTTGGGGATGAAATTTATGAATTTAAGGTTCGCCCACAAGTAGAGGCAGGTAATGAGGGCAAGATTGTGGCGATTGATTTAGAAACTGGAGATTTTGAAGTCGATGCTAGTGAAATTGCCGCCTGCGATCGCCTTGAAGCCACTCACCCTGATGCTCAAATCTGGATTGTGCGAATCGGTTCCGGCTATGTCCGTCGCTTCGGTGGACTAAGCAAGAGAATTTGATGATTACCGGAATCGTTAATAGAGATTTTGAACCGATTATTCCCCATATTCACACCCTGCCAACTTATCACCAGACTCGGTGAATAGAATAGGCATCAAAAGCCGAATCGCGACTAATCAAAACCAAGCGATGATTCATGGCTTGTGCCACCAAAATCCGATCAAACGGATCGCGATGATGGAGGGGTAAGCTCAGGTAGAACTCGGTATAGTGCGAATGTAATGGGCAGAACGCCTATTTTTAGTTGTTGTAGCACTTCCTCTAATTCTGAGAATGATTTCTGTAACCTAAGTTTGCCTAAACCCAATTTAATTGAAATTTCCCATAAACTGGCAATACTTACGGAGAGATTGTTATTGGCATCTTCCAGAATTTCGGTGGCTCTATCACTTAAATTTTCACTGTTTTGCAAGTACCACAGTAAAGTATGGGTATCCAGTAGGCAATTCATCTTTACATATAATCCTTTAAATCTTCCAGAGGTTCATCAAAATCATCAGACATCCAGATTTGACCCTGCCAAATACCCAGTCCGCCTCGCTGGGGTGCTTTGGCGGTTTGAACAGCGTCTGCCGCATATCGGTTCACCAAAAATTCTGTATAGTCCAAAACTGACTGCTTGACAGATTCTGGGAGTTTTTCCACATTTTTTAAAATGGCATTTTCTATCATTTTTTTACTTAAAAATATGCCTCTCTATGAATCAATTAACTCTCATATCTGGCTTTCACAAAAGCCGGAATTTGATGGGGGTCAGTCCACCCGGGGGGTTTATGGAAGCCCAACCAGTGGACTATAGCTAGTGATTTTTACTCACTTAATCCTATAGCATTCCTAAATGAATTGTGGAAGACCCTCACCCCCAACCCCTCTCCCAGAACGGGAGAGGGGAGAAGAAAATGTCACAACTGATTTAGGATTGCTATAGTTTTCTTGTTTTCAAGATAACACATCCCGGCCATCAATGCCAGCAACATAGATTTTCGTTTAGTTCAAAATTTGAAGACCTCCGCAAAAAGGAAGCAGAAAGCGGCAGAGAAGTTGTCACTTTGTCGCGCCAACCCGGTTGAAAAACCCGTTGGAGTGGACGAGATTTTGATGGTGAAGTCAAGAAAAACAAGCCCAGTTAGGAGAGATAGTTAGGAGCGATAGTTAGGAGCGATAGTTAGGAGCGATCGCCTTTAATCTTCCCTTACAACCCCACCACTCGTGTTTCAGCTTGTCTGAAAGACTTGGGTTTTACTACGATTTCTACATCCCGACCCAACGCATTTAAAAAACGAAACAACCGAGTCGTGGAAAAACCCGATAGCTTGCCATTCACTAATGCCGCCACTTTAGGCTGGTCAATTCCCAACATTTCTGCCGCCTCAGTTTGAGTCATATTTTGGGCGGCGATAATACCACTAATTCTCCGGGCAAGTTCTGCCTTGACCAGTAATTCATCAGAATTTTCTAACTCTAAATCGGCGAATACATTGCCACTTCCTGCTTGTACTTTAATCGGGTGATTCATATTTTTACTGCTGATTGATGTAATGTTCGGAGTAATGTTCTTTGGCACGTTTAAGCCTTCCCTCGATTAGCTCAATATCCTGCTTAGGCGTGGCAATCCCTTTTTTTGACTTCTTCTGAAAAGCGTGGAGGACATAGACCACCCCAGCTAACTTTAAAGTGTAAACGGCTCGATAAGTGTCTCCGTCAAAATCTTCGACAACTTCAAGCACCCCAGCCCCCTTAAAGCCTTTGAGTGGTTTCGCAGACGGGTGCTTTTCACCACATTTAGCCAGATATAGCGCATAACCAACACCTTGCCGAACCTCCTCGGGGAACTCCTTTAAATCCTCAAGAGAACTGCCAACCCACTCAACTGGTTTTAGTAATTCACTCATGCCTCAATTATGCTACTTTTGGCATATCATGTCAATCCCTGAATCCTGCTAGACTGAACTTAAGAAACTGATGAAGCTAAGTTGATGAAAATTAAAGCCATTATTCATCCAGCAGAAGAAGGGGGTTATTGGGTAGAAGTCCCAGCCCTTCCCGGTTGCATTACCGAAGGTGATACCTGGGAAGAGGTCACGCAGAATTTACAAGACGCCGTTGAGGGTTGGCTGAGTGTTGCGAATAATAGCCTGAAAAAAACAGAACCCACCGACGAAATTGTGGAAAAACAGGGCTGGTTTTTACAGAGAATTACAGGAAGCCACTAGATTTACGACAATCCCCCAGAACCCAAAATTCTCTCTATTCCTGTCCATAGTAATCAGGAATTAAAAATTGGCACTTTAAAGGCATTGATGAAAGTAGCCAATCTCACCGAGGAGGACTTGTGAAAAAAGACCCCGATTCAATTAACCAGCAATCATCCTAGCCTCTTTTGTGCCATAATGGTTTTATTTGAACCCGTGAGGGAGAGGTTGCTGCCCCGATGGGAGGAGAGGATGGGATAAGATACTGATGACGATGATTCGCGAGGTCACAATTCGAGGCTTCAAGTCCATTTACTCCGCCACCCTAGAACTTGGTCGAGTGAATTGCTTCATTGGGGCCAATGGAGCGGGCAAAAGTAACTTGCTGGAAGCTCTGGGAGTCTTAGGCGCGGCAGCTAATGGCGTGGTTGATGATGAAAGCCTGCTGCGTCGTGGGGTGCGGGCGGGCTTACCCAGGCTGTATAAAAGCTCTTTTGCGACCGATCGCACTCCTGCCCATATTGCCATTGAGGTCACCGGCTCAGGTAACGAAGCCTATCGCGTTTCTTTGCTCAACCCCCTCGATTCCCCTGAACCGGCTTGGTCCTATAAAACCGAAGTCCTCAGCGACGGCTCTGAGGAAATCCTTTCTGATGGCATTCGCAACAAGAAGAACCTCAACCCCAAAGCGGGCTTGGCTGCCTTGCAGTTGGTGGAGTTAGACCCCCAGAATCCGGCGGCTCAACTGATGCAGCGCCTCCAGGAATTTGCCATTTACTGCCCGAACACTCCCACTCTGCGTGGCATTGTCCCGGACCAACAATCGCGCCTCCCCCTGGGTGTGAGCGGTGGACTACTCGCTGAAGGGTTTGCCTCCCTGCGCGAATATTTAGAGGGTAGAGGGGAAGAAGGTGAGGAGATTCTGGAGCAAGTGCTGGAGTTGATCGACTGGGTGGCTGATATCCAAACCACCAGCTATGGAACGAATCTGCTCTCGCCCAAGGTGCCTCGGACTAAGCTCCTCCTGAAATTCAGCGATCGCTTCATGAACCAAAGCCGCAACGAACTCACCGCCTACGATGCCAGCGAAGGCGCACTTTATGTCATCTTGGCGGCGGTGCTTTGCCTGTTACCCCAAGCTCCCCGACTGCTGGCGATCGACAATCTGGATCAAGCCCTGAATCCCCGACTGCTGGTCCGGCTGATTTCCCGTCTTGCGGGCTGGCTTCAGGATAATGACTGCGATCGCCAACTGCTGTTAACGGTCCATAATCCCGCCGCCCTCGATGGTCTGGACTTACTGGATTCTGAGGTGCGCCTGTTTGTGGTAGAGCGCAATAGCAATGGTCAAACCTGTATCCGTCGCCTCACACTCACCCCCGAACTTACTCAACTGAACCAGCAATATCCCCTCTCACGCCTCTGGATTATGGGGCATCTAGGAGCGGTGCCCAATGTCTGATCCGTTAAAAATTGCCCTAGTAGCCGAAGGGCCAACGGATTTGGAAGTGATTCAAGCCGCCCTTAAAGCCATCTTACCCGATCCATTTATCATGACCCTGGTGCAACCGGAAGCGACTCAACCGCAAATGGGAGGCGGTTGGGGCGGTGTGCTGAAATGGTGTGACGCGGCGCAACAGAGGCATCATGGCTCACTGGATACGGACCCCACCCTGATGAGCTTTGATGTGCTGATTATTCATGTGGATGTGGATGTATCGACGGGTGAATATGACAATTGTGGACCCGCAGTGACAGAATTAGCGCAGCAGAACAAGTGGGGAACTCTCCCCTGCTCACAGCCCTGTCCTCCCGTAGCTGATACGGTGGATGCTCTGATGATGGCGATTCAAAGCTGGTTAGGAGGGGCTACTCCTGGCGATCGGACGGTGTTCTGCCTACCTGCCCAATCCTCCGGTACCTGGTTAGCAGCGGCGGTACTAGCTCCAGGGCATCCCCTCCTAGCCCAAGGGGAGTGCAATGTCAATCTAGAGAATAGACTGGCAACCCTACCCAAGGGACAGCGCATCAAGAAAAACAAGCGAGATTACCAAGTTCATGGGCCAAGCATTACCCAGCATTGGACACAAGTCAAAGGACTTTGTACCCAAGCCGCCAATTTTGAGCAGACTGTATTAACGGTAGTCCGTTCCTTGGAGTAGGGGCTTGGTGCTTTTTCTCTAGCTCTGTCAAGGTGTATTTTTAGGGGCTTCGATGCGATCGCCTGAAAAGGGTGATGAGACAAAACCCTGACATGAGGTCAGTCATAAACCCTGTTTTTCTTATCAATATGTGCGCCAAAATAAGTTGAATCAAACTGATGTAATGGTTCAGCTTGACTATCGATCGCCCCAATTAAGTCACCGATTTTTTCAGATAACGGTTCCGCTTCAGGCTGGGGTTTTTCAAGTTGAGATAAAATCCAACTTTCGGGAGTTAACCCTTGTTTTTGGGCGACTTCTAGGATGGCTTGATAAGTTTTTTCAGATAGAATCAGGGTATGTTCTGACATAATTTTACTCAGTTAACCTGCTCCGATTTTAACTCTAATCCATACAAATGGCAACGATGCAATTCAAGCCCAAAAGTAGGGGCGTTACCAGGAAAATACCCAGGCTAATTTTTGCCAAATACTGCCATTCTCCCGAACCCGCCTTTACCCCGGTCAAGGGGCTGTGACTCTAAGCTATAGCAGTTCCCGGACTCATGAGGTACGTTTCAAAGCCCCTCTCCCTTTCTGGGAGAGGGGTTTGGGGTGAGGGCCGTACCTTATGGAGATGAGAAACGCTATAGGAGATTTGGGTTATTCCCATCATTTTTGGCAGAGGGTGACACAGCCTACATCTGCTTAAATCTTAGCAGCCACGAAAGCGATCGCCCTCCAATTGCCGATACCATATCCCCTACACTCAGAAACCTTCTGTCAGATGCAAAAACAGATTGCCCATCCCAAATCGAGCAACTGGTTAGAGCAAATTAGCGGCTCTTTCAAAGATGAACCGGCTTTTGAAGAAATCCTCGCATTAGGGCAAGCCATTCGCCGAGGGGATGAGTCGGTATTAGATCCCTCAGAAATAAAATGAGATATTTATTAGATACAGATGATCTGAGCATTCTGCAAGGTCAATCTGGGGCAGATGATCACAATATTTTGGCACGAATGGCTCAATATACCCTCGATAATTTGGCGATTTCAATTATCACAATTCAGGAACCAATGTTGGGCTGTCATGCCTAGATTAACCGCCCTCGTTATCCCAATGAATTGGTTAAAGGTTATGAAATCATGGAACGGCTAGTAGCTGACTTTCAACGATTACCCATTCTCCCTTTTGATGCGATCGCCTCCCAAACCTTAGACCAGTTAAACTCACAACCGATTCAACTGGCTCAGATGGATGCGCGAATGGCGGCGATCGCGCTTTCTCAGCCAATGATTTGATTAACTCGTAATCATGGAGACTTGAGCAAAGTGGCAGGATTAGCAATAGAAAATTGGACAATTTGAAGTAGGGGAATGTAGATAGCGATCGCTCTTATTAAATTACTCTTCAAATCTAGGCGATCGCTCTCATTGTTCGGTGTTCTCTGTGTCCCTGTGGTGAAAAATCCCCAGGGTGATTTTATCGAGAAATAGAGGGGCGATCGATTATCAGAAATGGACCGATTTAACTCATTGCTTATGAGTAAACCATCAGTCTTGAAGTTCAGGAACCCGATCGCTTTCATATTGTTCAATTAAAACACCGAGAATATCCATCAGTGAAGCCAGAGGATGTGCTTCATCTTCGCCAACTTCATCAATCAGGCGATCGAGCCAATCAACCAGATCTTGATAACTGGCTTCATCGCGGGGAATGACTAATTTAGTTGCTAGGGGCTGCCACAATTTTTGAGTTTCATCAATGCTCAACATTTTTACTCTCTCCATTTTCCTCGATCATACTCTGCATGAGTCAAAACTGCCCGAATATAAATTTTTTGTCGATTATAGTGAATCGCCGCTATTAACCGTACTTTGTTCCCACCAATATTAAACACTGTGAGGTTATCAACTTGGTCAGCACTGGGAAACTCGTTACGAAGTTCAACAAAGGAATTAAATGTTCCTGATTTCACCAGTTGATATCAACGAGCCAATGCGCTTTCTGTGTCCGGGTACTTTGCTGCAAATTCATTGAGCCGTTTGCGTGTGATAACGTGCATAATGAAACTCAGGGATATTACCCAATTATATCATCGGTTTTAATGTCTGCGTCGCGCTCCTTAAATTTCCTCTCCCAAGAACGAAAAAGGCGATTTCCTCTGCGAATCTTAAAGAGTTAGTCAGGAAGTAGGTTGGGTTGAGGAAGGAAACCCGATGCCCACAAATATTTACCCTAGAAACTCAACGATTCTCTCCGGGATGTAAAAGCGATCGCCCTCCAATTGCGGATACCATATCCCCTGAGACTCAGAAACCTTCTGTGAGAGTTTCTGCATCCTCACAGAGATTGTGCCAGAAAATCGGTTTCTGAGGTACAATTGCTGTAAACCAAAAATCTCAACCCTGCTTGTCCAGACAATATCTATATGAACAGTCAAGAAATCACTGCCATATTTGATGGTCAATCCTTGCAATTAGAATCGCCCTTAAACCTAGAAGTAGGAACAAGAGTCAGCACCCCCGGCTGAAGCACGGGGGCTTCCTGCCCCCCGCTTTCAGGTAGCTGACCAGCTTAAGCCTTAACTGGCTACGTTCAGAGCAAGAGTTAAAGTTCCTACCCTGGAATGCGTGCTAGTTCCAGGCACTAGAACCAAATCGTTAAACAGTCCTAAGGGGTTAAGACAGTGCGATTTGGAAAGTACCGACTCTGAACATTAGCGTTCGCGCAGCGTGCGCGTTAGCGCAAGCGCAAACATTACCCCGCAAGGGAGTCGGAGCCAACCATAGCTCCATGGAGGGGCAACCATACCCCTCCACCCCGCAAGGGGGTGCTGGCGGCGGTCAGCCGCTTGAGTCGGTTTTCCTCTCCGCGATAAATCACGGAGCTTCCAACCCTCCCAGGAGTTTTACGTGAAAATTACTGTGGAAACCCTATTTGCCCCTAAAGACACCCCCAAGACATTTCTACAAACAGCCCAGTCCTTACAGTTACAAGGGAAGCCCGATTGGTCCGAGAACATTGACCAGTATCTATACGGAAACTCCATTACTGAGGATGATTGAAGTCTTTTTAGATACATCTTTTGCCATTGCTTTATCTTCCATTACAGACCAACATCATGGTAAAGCCGTTTAATTAGCCACTCAACTAGAACACGCCAACCCGGTTTTTATTATGGAGAGATAGCTAGTACAGCAAATCAGATGAGTGGTATTGACAGAGAAATATATATAGAAAACCGAACCAGTCTGATTGACAAACATTTACCCGAAACCGAAAAATCCCAAAGAGAACTGAAAACCGAAGGAATGGTCTATTTATTTAACGATCGCCAGACAATGGAGAGGGTGGGAGAGGAAATTAAGCAAAGAGGAGAAAGGACGGGAGCGGAAGATTCAGAAGACAAATACGAACGCTATGGATTATTTTTTGCCGAACCAATTGGGTATATCCTCAAATTAGATGGAACGAGAATTCCTCTCCACTATGGAGAAATAAAAATAAAAAAAAGCACAGGGAAATATCATGTCATACCTCGCACCAGACCGCGCACCACAAAATCCTGAAAACGCCAAAACGCAAATTACGACCAGAGAAGAAAAACAATGGGAGTTTGCCGAAATCTGGGTAGACCCTTGGCTTTCACCCCCTCATATTCTGATGTTAGTTAAAGAACAATCCGGTAAATTCTCGATTCAAAATCCGGCAGAAAACTATAAATCTATCTTTACCAGTGATACTTACGAAGAAAGTCAAATGTGGTTGCTGGAAGATGAATACGAACGAGTCACAGGTCGGTTTGGGCAACCGGAGTAAAAGCAAGGCGATCGCTTTTTGTTATAGGGGTAGGTTGGGTTGAGGAAGGAAACCCGATGCCCACAAATATTTACCCTAGAAACTCAACGATTCTCTCCGGGATGTA
>NZ_JBIMLI010000054.1:0-30061 GCF_051859755.1 Limnospira sp. | reverse complement strand
AGCCAGCATAGCTAGTGGGAAGGCGATCGCCACCGAAAAATCAACAGTGATTTTCGTTTATGGGTGGACTGAGAATCTCAGGGTCTGGAATTAACTATAGCAGTGAAATATAAGAAACTTATAAGACGGCGGGTGAGTTAGCCAAATTTATTTGGGGAGGTATGCGCCATAAAAAAACTCAGCCCCCCATATACCCTATCTATGTAAACAGCATCAGCCCTCGGAGAGAGTTTCTGAGTTGTGATAGGGGTAAGTGGCTAACACCTTCCTAGCCAGCATAGCTAGTGGGAAGGCGATCGCCACCGAAAAATCAACAGTGATTTTCGTTTATGGGTGGACTGAGAATCAATCAGGGTCTGGAATTAACTATAGCAGTGAAATATAAGAAACTTATAAGGTTCAAGAAAAAAATTTGTCAAGTCGCTATGACTTTAATATCAAAAGCGCTACTATCAAAACTATAAGTATATTTTCTTGCACTGATAGCAGATTATGGCTTCCACCGATATCAATTTTCCGGTTCGGCTTTTAGTGATTGCAGGCGAGTCTCCGAGTCGCGGGGAACTGGCTAACCTATTAACTATCAATAATTATCAAGTTCAGGTTATTGGTGATGGATATGAAGGTCTGGGGGTAGCGAAACATATTCCACCTGACCTCATTCTTTTAGATGTGAAATTACCGGATACTGATGGATATACGATCGCCAAACAATTACAAGCGCACACGGTAACCGCCAACATTCCCATTATGCTACTAGCTGAGTCTACAACCATATTTCGGGAAGTTCGCCGGTTGAACTTGCGAGTAGCAGATGTTCTGATTTATCCCTTAGATTTGGAAGAAGCACAAGGTCGCATTGAAATGCAACTGCTATCCTCCCACAGAGGGGATGATTTCACCCATCATTCAGGAATTACACAGCAATTACAATCGGTGAATCATCAATTAAAAACACTGATTGATAATTCTCCCATGGGAACTATTATTTGGGATCGAAAATTGCGGGTTATCCAATGGTCTAAGCAAGCAGAAGAGATATTTGGTTGGTCTGAGTCGGAAGTGTTGGGTAAGTCGATGAATGAATGGAAATTAATCTTTGAGGAAGATAGCGATCGCATTAATCGAGAAACTCAGACCATTTTTGCTAATCAAGAAAAAAGGAGGATTTGCATAAATCGTAATTACCGCAAAGATGGCTCAGTTATTTATTGTGAGTGGTACAATTCCAATTTTTACGATGAATCAGGAAAACTGAATATGTTGCTGTCTTGGGTTCAAGATATTAGCGATCGCCAAAAGACGGAAGCAGCTTTAATAAAAAGCGAGGCTAAATTTCGGACTATCATTGAAACGACCCTCGAAGGAGTTTGGATGATTGACAGTGACAATATGACCACTTGTGTCAATCAGCAAATGGCAGATATGCTGGGTTATACCCAAGAAGAAATAACTCAATCTTCCCTATTTAAGTTTGTGGATGAACAGGATTATCCAATAGTCGAAAATTATCTGCAACGTCGTCGTGAAGGTATTGCGGAACAACATGAGTTTAAATGGAAGCGGAAAAACGGAGATATTCTCTGGACTATACTATCAACTAATCCTATATTTGATGATGGTAAATATGCTGGATGTTGTGCGATTATCACAGATATTAACTATCGTAAAAAAACTGAAGTCGCCTTAATCAAAAGTGAAAAACGCTTTCAAGAAATTGCCTCTACTATCAGTCAGTTTTTCTTTGTAAAATGCGCCCATTCAGGACAATATATTTATTTAAGCCCAGCCTATGAAAAAATTTGGGGACGCACCTGTGAGAGTCTCTATCAAAATCCTGATTCTTGGTTAAATACCATCTACCCAGAAGACCGAGGAGCAGTAATTAATTATCAGGAAAAACAGCATCAAAATAATTTGGTTAAACGAGAATATCGGATTATTAGAAATGATGGTGTAATTAGGTGGGTTTATGAAGAAGTCAACATTATTTATAATGACGATGGTTCTCCCCTGCGTTATATAGGATTTGCGGAAGATATTAGCGATCGCAAAGAAGCAGAAATAGCCTTAGCAGAAAGCGAAGAACTCCTACGCATAGCGGTAAACCATGCTCCTGATGTTTTTGTAATTTATGACAGCGATCGCCGTTTAAAATTCGTTAACCGACGAGTATTAGAATTAACAAGCTGGTCAGAAGAAACATTTATTGGTCGCCGAGATGAAGAGCTATTTCTCCCAGAGGCAACTTCCCACTATTTACCCTTGCTAGAAAAAACGATCCAAACCCTAAGCATACAAATGGGCGAAGCTACTATTACGCTTCCAAATCAACCCCCAAAAACCCTGATTGTTAAATATTTACCATTGTTAGACAAACAGGGTAAACTTAGCCAAATTTTAGGTTTAACCTTTGATATCACCCACTATAAACAAGCCGAACAAAAACTCCGAGATAGTGAGGAACTCTTCCGCACTGCTTTTGAAGATGCAGCGATCGGTATGGCATTGTTATCCCCCCAAGGAAACTGCTTAAAAGTTAATCGCTGTATATGTGAAATGTTAGGCTACCAGGAAGCAGAACTACTCCAACTTCAATGTAAAGATATCACCCACCCAGAAGATTATGAGCAGGAGGTAAAATCCATTAAAAAATTGCTCGATGGTCAAGTTCAATATTACTATGTAGAAAAACGTTACCTTCATAAGCAAGGATATGTGATTTGGGTATTGTTAAGTATGTCGGTAGTCCGAAATATTGACGGGGTTCCTCTCTATTTTATTGCTCAAGCTCAGAATATCAGTGAACGGCGAGCTGTAGAACAGATGAAAAATGAGTTTATTTCTGTGGTTAGCCATGAACTGAGAACGCCACTCACCGCTATTCAAGGTTCTTTAGGACTGTTATCTTCTGGCTTGTATGATCACAAACCCCAGGAGTTTCATAAATTTATTCAAATTGCTTTATTAGAGACAGAAAGACTCGTGCGACTGGTGAATGATATTCTTGATATTGAACGGTTAAACTCGGGTCAGGTTGAATTTCAAATGGAGGCTTGTTCCGCTCAGGACTTGATGACACAAGTGGTTAAGAGTTTACAAGCGATCGCTCATCAAGACTCCATTACCCTCGAAATTTTACCCACCTCCCTTCAACTCTGGGCGGAACGAGATGCTATGCTACAAACTCTGACTAATTTGGTCGGTAATGCTATTAAGTTTTCCCCTCCCCATACCACCGTCACTCTCTCAGCTTATCCACAGGATGATATGGTGCTTTTTCAAGTCCGCGACCAGGGACGTGGCATTCCTCCCGAACAACTAGAAACTATCTTTAGTCGCTTTCAGCAAGTCGATGCCTCGGACTCTCGCCAAAAGGGTGGGACTGGCTTAGGTTTATCTATCTGTCAAAGTATTATTCAGCAACACGGCGGCAAAATTTGGGTCGAAAGTCAATTGGCTAAAGGCAGCACTTTTTATTTCACTATTCCTATGGTTATACATACCAACCGTACTGACCATTAAACTTGTTTTTAAAAACTCAATTTCCCCATTTAACAGTCATGATGCACAAAATGTGATTTTTGTCAACCCCCCGATTTTTGGCCGTCCATTTTTTCGGCAAAATTGGTGTCTCGGGATTAGCCATTTTCCGCCCACTGACATTTAAACTGACGACATAATCAGGGTTTTAGCCTCATTTTTGCTATACGCACACAAACAGCGCTCATTTTTAATTTTTTCCACCCTACCATAACCCCCATTCTCTCGTCAAATTTGTGGGAAATATTCTCAATAAAAATGTCATAAATATTTACAATTTTTTAAATATTAAAATCATTTTGCCAGATATATAAGTATGGCTTAACTCAAATGCCATCAGGGACAGACCACAGAAGTAACAGGTAAAAATTGATAATTATCTATATAACTTTCTGTATTCGTAGACCGGAAAAATGCTTGTCTATTTGAATCTAATAAGCCAGAGTAGTTTTATATTGCTTACATCGTAAATTGTGGCCTAAATTGTGACCTATGTCAAAACCCCAAATTTTAGTAATTGATGATGAAGAACGTATCCGGGAAATTGTCCGGGTTTGTCTGACCGATCTGGGAGGTTGGGATGTAATTACAGCCAAGTCTGGTCAAGAGGGGTTACAGAAAGCCAAAACGGAACATCCTGATGCGATTTTGTTAGATGTATCCATGCCAGATCTCGATGGTTTCGAGTTGGCCAGGCAATTCCAACAAACACCAAGCTGTCGAGAAATTCCGGTAATTCTGCTGACAGCCAAAGTGCTAAAACAAGATCGCGATCGCTTTGAACAAATGGACATCACCGGAGTGATTACCAAACCATTCAACCCCTTGACCTTAGCCCAACAAGTCAGGGACCTGTTAGCGACCAATTCTGATTAATCAGCCATTGAAACTAACGGCAACCTCTGGGAAATATTTAACCGTGTCAGACACAAAAAACCAGGCTAAAATGATGAAAATCTCAATATAGCTGGCAGTTACACATTGAGGAGTAAATATGGGCATCTGAACTCCAAAACCTATGTTCAATAACCTATTGAAGTTGCTACTAAATACCACTATTAAGATTGTAGCTATCACTTACCCTTGTGCTACCCTAGCCGAAAGCCTCTCCCCGGTCTTACCTGTAAATTTTCCAGAGGTTCCCAACACCATTCCATCACTACCAGAACGTCCCCAACCAGAACCCGAACTTCCCCCGCAGTTACCCACACCTGATCAGTTATTTCCTTCCCCTTTACCGACACCAGAAAATATCGAAGAAACTCCAGATGTATCTATTACTATTATTGTCGAACAATTCAGCTTTGAAGGAAACACAGCCTTTAGTAATCAACAACTAGCAGAAGTTACGCAATCTTTTCTAAACCGTCCGATTACGTTGGCGGAACTTTTGCAAGCACGTTCGGCGATTACCAATCTTTATATCAGCGAAGGTTACATCACTTCGGGCGCTTTTATCCCCCCCAGGAACTGCAACAGGGAACGGTAAATATCCAAATTTTATAAGGCGAAGTAACTGATATTAACGTCAGCGCTACAGGACGACTAAACCCCAATTATGTGCGTAGTAGTCTAGCTGTGGCTACGGCAAAAACCCTCAATCAAAATCGTCTACTGGCGGCGTTACAACTATTACAATTAAACCCCCTAATTGATACGATACAAGCGGAATTATCTACGGGAACTTGTCCTGGTCAGAGTATCTTAGACGTAGAATTTGCGACGGCTAAAACCTTCGATATTAATTTATTTGCTAATAACTATCGCCCCCCCAGTGTTAGCACGTTTCAACGAGGCATTGAACTGACAGAGGCGAATCTTCTCGGACAAGGAGATGGTTTAGGGATATATTATAGTAATACGGATGGCAGTAATGTAGTAGATATATTCTATGATTTTCCGATTAATGCCCGCAACGGTACGGTCGGATTTTACTTTAATTATACGGATAGTAATATTGTAGAACGACCTTTTAATGAACTGGATATTGAGGCGAAAAGCACGACCTTTGAATTGCGATATCGCCAACCTATTATTCAGACACCTACAGAAGAGTTGGCTTTGGGTGTTAGTTTCGCTCGTCGCCAAAGCGAGACATCTATTTTAGGCATAGGTTTTCCCTTAGCTAGAGGTGCGGACTCGGATGGTCAAACCCGCCTATCAATTTTGCGCTTATCTCAGGAATATACCAGGCGAGGAACTCAACAGGTTTTGGCGGCGCGATCGCAATTTAGTATAGGCTTAAATCTGTTGAACTCGACGATTAATGATGATGGTCCTGATAGCCAATATATAGCATGGCGAGGTCAAGCACAGTGGCTGCGATTATTAGCCCCAAATACCCCCGTATTATGGCGATCGGATATCCAATTATCTACACAGGAATTAGTACCCCTAGAACAAGTAGGATTAGGGGGATTAGACAATCTTCGGGGATACCGTCAGGATGCCTTATTGCGCGATAATTTTATATTTGCTTCGGCGGAGTTACGCTATCCCATTCTCCGAGTAGATAACAATAAGGGAATTTTACAAGTTACCCCCTTTGTCGATTTCGGTACAGCCTGGAGTAGCAACGCTGACGAATTGCAATTATCTGCGGAAACTTTAATGTCTTTAGGCTTAGGCTTGCGTTGGCAGTATGGTGATAATTTCCGCGCCAGGTTTGATTGGGGAATTCCCCTGATAGAACTTAGTTCCAATAAACGAACTCTCCAAGAACATGGGTTATATTTTTCGGTGGAATGGAGTCCGTTTAGGTAAATATTTCCTAGTTCATAGCCTCATCAACGGGGTTTGCCAAAACTTTAGGTAACAGTTACTAATGACTAAACCTACCTGCTGTTGAGGTTCGCCAGACAATCTTAAAAAAATCTTTGATATCTGTTAAATCCTAAAGCGATCGCCTATAATAGTACACAGGAGCTAAATAGATCGCGCATATTCACCCCATCGAGTTAACCCCCGGGCTATAACTCGATTCTATTCCCCAGTCATGAAAACCCTGCTTAAATGGCTAGTAGTTGGTTGTTTTGAACTCATCCTTTGCTTTTGGATTTTAGGAACTTCCGCCAACTTAGTTAGTTCCCCCAGTAACCTGAAAGTCTGGTTAGGAGTATTTGGCTACTTCACTGGATTAGTAATAATTCCAGGCTTATCGGTTTCTCATGTTACCCGCAAAATTCATCGCGCCAAAGTCGAACAAAAACAGCTACAAGCCGCATTTCCCGAAGATGAAACATCTTGGTTAAAACTGTTAGACTCCCAGAGGTAATTATGATGATGAAAAACGCGCAAATCCCCAATTTACTAGGGTTAACAGGATGCGCCATTTTGGTAAGTATGAGTATCTCTTCCTGTGGCGTAATTCCGGGAACCAGTGTTAAACGCATTCCCCCTGGGTATGTAGGACTGAAAGTGCAAATGTACGGAAGCAATCGCGGTGTACAGAATGCCACTATTAGCACCGGAAAAGTATGGTACAATGGTTACAGCGAGGAAATTATCGTTTTTCCCGATCACGTTCAATATTACATCCTCTCAGCGGCGAGAGATGAAGGTTCACCTATCGATGAAAGCATCTCTTTCGGAGTTGGGGGAACTAGCGTCAATGCAGATATTTCTCTATCCTACTTTTTCAATACGAACCAAATCAAGGATTTTTATGGTAAATATCTGAAAGACCCTGATGAGTTTAAAGCGACTTTAGTCCGCAGTGAACTCCGCAACTGCTTTAACCAAGAAGCAGCCGGATTAAGACCGGAAGATATTGTCGGAACTAAACAGCGAGAACTATTGACCTCGGTTCAAAACTGCTTAAACCAAAAATTTGTCGGCGTGGGGGTGGAATTTGATTCGATTGGGTTTGTCAGTAAGCCCCGTTTTGATAGCGCCATTGAAGCGCAAATGACCGCCCGTTTTCAAGCTGAACAACAGGCGATCGCCGCTCAAGCACAACTACAAGTCGCCCAAGCGGAAGCAGAACGTCAACTAGCGAAAGCCCAAGCGGACGCAGAAGCAGCCAGAATTGGTGCATCCACAGTCAACCCCATGACTATCAGACTCAGGGAATTAGAACTTCAGGAAAAGATGATTCAGAAATGGAACGGTGTACTTCCCCTATATCAAGGGGGTGTCGCCCCATTTCCCAGCTTTGACCCTAAACCGGCGACTTCTGCTAATAATTAATCATGAATGATTAAGAGGTCCTGGGTTGTAACTTCCTGAGAAGTGGTGGTTGATGCTGTCCCAAACCATCTGTCAGTACATAACTGGTGGATAATAATAACAGCCATAGCCCCGGATAACGAGGTTCTAACCAGGGTTGAAGGCGACGCGCGAGGGGGGGAACCCAACTAAATAGCCAACTGATGAACGCCAACCAGGTGAAGGTAAAATAACTAATCATCCAGCGGATAACTTCCCCAGTATTGACAAAATCTAAAATCCAAATCAGCAACTGGGGGTTCATGCGCGCGGCTTTCAAAGCCAGACGGTTAAAGGTCCACCAGTCTGTCCTATCCTTAATAAATGTATTAGCCACTTCTTCGGGTTCTGTAGCCAAAAGCCCAAAAAAAGTATTCAAAATGGAGTTGATTCTTTGAGGAGGAAGATAACGCCCGGTGGGAACCATCATTCCCTTAGAAAATAACCAAGTAACGGCGATATTGCTTTGGTAGGCGCGAATTTTATTCAGGTAGTATTTGGTTAGTAAATCATGCTTGAGTGCGGTATTTAATAAATCGGTTAAACGGGATAAATTCCGCACCAAAGAACCAAAACCTGTAAACACTAAAGGAGACTGAAGACAAGCAGCATCTCCAATAGCAATTAAACGGTCATAGGCGACAGTGCGATCGCTTCCTCCCAGACTGAAATAACCGGGAATATAGCCAAAAGTCGCCTTTTTCCACACCAAATTATCCAGATTACAACGACGATATTCTGGTAAAATGGTAAAGAAATCCTCGTACATTTCCAACAGAGAACCGGGGTTAATCTGATTAACCTGATGATAGTGAAACAGATAAATAGTCAACTCATCACCTTCGCCGGGGAACAACTCCCAAATCAATTGGCGACCCTTGGAAATATCCCCATGACTGTGGAGAACATCCCCATAATTAGAATCCCAAACTCCAGGTTCAAACCCACCATTAATCACAGCCCCGACGGTAGGACAAACACTATCAAAAGTGCGATCGCCATTAAGTTGCCAAGCAATAGGGGAAGCGGTCCCCATAGCATCAACCAATAACCTTCCCGTAGCTATGCGTTCGGAATTAGTAGTCAAATCAGTAGCGGTAACCTTAACGCGATCGCCCCCAATATCCGCCCGAATAAACTCGGTTTGATCCCAAATTTCTCCCCCCGCCTGTCGCAGTTTTTCACCACACAAAGACAGCAATTTATCGGTATTTATGGCTACATTCAACACCCGAGGAGTATGCAAAACTTCCCCCTTAGCGATGGGGGGATTATTAGCATCAAAAAACTTGTGGAAACCGTCTTTATACTCCCTAGCGATAAAACTCTCTACTTCCGCCCCGGTGAACAATCCCAGGTCAATTAAACTCTGTAATTCACTGCGAGAAATATTCCATTCCCGGTTCATCCGACCAAAGGGGAGACGTTCCATCAATAGCACCCGATACCCTAAACGTGCCATTACCGCCGCATGAATGACCCCTAAAGCCCCACCAACATAAATTAGGTCATAACTAGGCAACTCGCCATCAGAGTCGGTTCTCGCCTCAGTAAAAATGACCTGTTTAGGAGTTTGTGGATTTCTCACCCCCTCCCGCCAGCGTTTTTCCCACCAGTACACCCGTTTTAAGTCATATTCCCCATTAGGGATTTTCTGAAAATATTTGACCGTTTGGGGATAATAGGCAGCCAAAGCCTCAAAAATCGACTCCTTCGACAAATCAATGGCTGGAGGTTCAGGATACTGATAGGGAAACTCCTGTCTTAACCCAGTTTCCAGGCTGTTGAGTACCTGTTTTTCTTGAGAACTTCCCACAGTCCCCACCCGAAAAACCTTGAGATAGGTTGTGCGTTGGACTGACCAAGTAAACACCGACAATTCCCCAGACCCCTGTTGAGGAAATTTCAGGCGAAACCCGTCTGGGGTGATCATTTTCTCGCCCACCCCCGGATTAAACGTTTGCTGCAACCAGGTACAAACGCTGTGTGTATCGGGGTTAGGAATTTCCAGATATAGAATCTCTTTCATGTCCATGTCAATTTCTTTGGTACCTGAGTTGAGGCTTACCGCTTCACTGTTAACGAAATTAGCGATCGCACTATTACACTAAGGATAGGGGAAACTGCGCCAGCAGTAACTATCCAGAGGGCAGTAGAACAGGTAACAATAGTCTGTTATGCCACCATAACCAGATATAGCAGACTGTCAGTACCCTGGTCTATAACAGGGGAACTTCTAACCATAAGGAAATTCTCAATAATGACAGAAAACTTGAATATCTCGGAAATTATCAGCCAACAGCGACAATTTTTTGCCACCGGACAGACTAAACAGGTAGACTTCCGACTCTCGCAACTGCGACGACTCCAACAGGCGATCGCCGATTTTGAACAACCTATCCTAGAAGCAGTCAAAGCTGACTTAGGCCGTCCTGAGTTAGAAGGGTTGTTTGAACTGTCCACCCTCGGAGAAATTAAATATGCTCTCAAAAATCTAAAGTCCTGGGTCAAACCTCGCCGGGTCAAGACCCACGTCACCGCCTTTCCGGCTTCTAGCTATATCTATCCTGAACCTTTGGGAGTTGTCTTAATTATCGGACCTTGGAATTATCCGTTTCAATTGGTCATTTCTCCCCTAGTTGGTGCGATCGCTGCCGGGAATTGTGCTATCCTCAAACCCTCTGAACTAGCTGTTCACACTTCCCAAGTCGTAGCTGATCTGATTAGCAAAACTTTTTCACCTAACTATATTGCCACTGTTCAAGGGGGGGTAGAAGTTAGCCAACAACTATTAGATGAACCCTTCGACCACATCTTTTTTACCGGAGGGAAGCGTATCGGTAAAATTGTCATGACCGCCGCCGCCAAACATCTGACTCCCGTTACCTTAGAATTGGGTGGCAAAAGTCCCTGTATTGTCGATGCTGATACTCAGTTAGATTATACCGCCAAAAGGATAGTTTGGGGTAAGTTTATTAATGCTGGTCAAACTTGCATAGCTCCCGATTATTTATTGGTAGACCGCCGCATTAAATCGGACTTAATTACAGCTATGATTGGCTGTATTGAGAGTTTTTATGGCTCCGAACCGCAGCAAAGTCCCGACTATGGGCGGATTATTAATCACTATCATTTTCATCGGTTAACTGAGTTAATACATGATGGTAAGATTGTCGCTGGTGGGAAATTTGATGAAAGCGATCGCTATATTTCTCCCACCCTAATTGATGAGGTTTCCTGGGAAGACCCCATCATGCAAGACGAAATCTTTGGGCCGATTTTACCTATCTTGACATATAATGATTTAGGAGATGCGATTAGTCAAATTAACGCCAGACCCAAACCTCTCGCACTTTACCTATTTTCGCGTAATAAACAGTCACAACAGCGCGTTCTTCAAGAAACCTCATCTGGGGGTATTTGTTTCAATGAAACTATTATGCAAGTTGGGGGTCAATCTTTGCCTTTTGGAGGCGTAGGAGAAAGCGGTATCGGTAAATATCACGGTCAAGCAACCTTTGACACTTTTTGCCATTACAAAAGCCTTTTAAAGCAATCTCTGCTTTTCGATATTCCCCTGCGATACGCACCCTATAAACCCAAATTTAACCTGATGAGATTTTCCATCAAAAACGGCTGATTTATTATCTGCAATATGGTGGATTTATCTGATTAATAAATTTACCATCATTGCCCATAACTAAAAACGGCTTTTTCTCAACTCTATTCCCTATATAGGGAATCATACAAACCGAGTAAAAGCCTTTTATTGGGTGCGTCAGTTGTGAATGTTCTGGTTAACAATGCCATTGATATACTGGTGCTGACGCACCCTACCGAATCCTCACAATTAGCTACCAGTTTTAGCCTGAATTGGTGGTAATTGACCATTAACACTAGGATACCAACTTGGATCAGGTTTAAGAACATCCAAATTCAATCGATAACCAATATTACGAACCGTTTGAATTAAACTAGGCTGTCGAGGGTCAGTTTCCATCTTTTTGCGTAATGATAGAACATGAGTATCAATCGTGCGGGGATTATCAATATAATCTGGCCAAGCGCGCCGTAAAAGTTCCGAACGACTGAGAGGCTCCCCATCATTTTGAGCCAAAACATAAAGAAGACTATACTCTTGGGGAGTCAGTTCTATCAGTTGACCCAGAAGATAAACCCGACGCTGTACCAAATCAATTTTCAAATCCCCATAATCTAAACTGGTAGGAGGAGCAACATTGCGGGTGCGACGCATAAGTGCTTCAGCTCTCGCCAAAAACTCCTGCATTCCAAAAGGTTTAGTTAGATAATCATCGGCTCCGGCTCTCAAACCACGGACAATATCAGATTCCGTATTCCGAGCCGAAAGCATCAGGATTAAAGACTGTCGTTGCTGTAGTAGCCACTGGCAGAATTCTAGACTATTGCCGCCTGGTAATTCTGCATCAAGAACTACTAAACTAGGCTGAGTAGTGTAAAACACCTCTCTAGCATGATGAAAGTCCGCAGATTGACACACCGAATAACCAACGTGCTGAAGATGCCAACCTAACAGCGATCGCAGGTGCGGATTTCCTTCAATAATTGAAATATAAGCAGATCCCACTGGTGCCAGCTTCCTTTATCAATAATTGCACACAAGGTTAACAGAGTCTAAATCATCATTTTGTAACTCCTGCTACCCTTGCGATCGGCAATCCACCCTATATCTATGATCAGAATTAGGTTAATATAAAAATCACAGAGGGAGAGAGGCATCAACCTTAAAGCGGCCATCAGCCCACAACCCCCGTAATTTTCCGGGGTGCATTATGATCACAATGAGGGGAATCAGTAAGAAGTTGAAACAATTGCCATCAGTCCAGGGAAACCTATAACTAGAGGTCCAAGTCTTTTCAATCATAGTCCGATTCAGCTAGAATGCCAGAAATCCATATCGGTGAGGTGTATAAAACTGAATCAAGGTAGAGACTAATCCCTTAACCATACCCCCAACATATAGATTATAACTTGAGGTTTCCACCATGTTACAGAATGCTCAGACCATCCGGCACTACCAAAAAATCACCGATTCCCTCGTCGAAATGTGGAATCGAGGCTATCGTTATGATGAGCTTAGAATGTTTGTAGATGGCTACATTGCCGCCCTGAGAAATACAAACGTCCTCGAACCTTATCAAATTCACCGCCTAGAGGAAGAAACCTTTAGGTACATCAACGACCCGTCTAACTTGGAAATGACTCCCCTACCGCAACCAGAAGTAGACTACTACTAGATATTGTTACCAAACCCAGCCACTCGAAGGCTGGGTCTGGGAGTTAATTAGTAAGTCCGACTATGATGCCAAAGCCACCTCTAGCATCTCTTGTAGTTCGCCCTTCTGATATAGCTCAATCATCACATCGGAACCGCCGACAAATTCGCCATTGACGTAAACTTGGGGAATGGTCGGCCAGTTTGAATATTCCTTAATGCCTTGGCGAATTTCTCCATCTTCCAAAACATCGAGGGTTTCAAAGGGAACCCCTAAACTATTGAGAATTTGTACCACGTTATTGGAAAAACCGCACATGGGCATCAACTTGGTACCCTTCATAAACACAAAAACCTTGTGCTGGTTAATCAGGTTTTCAATTCTGGCTTCTACTTCAGGATTCATAGTGATTATTCAATTCAGTTATTGACAACTTAGATCAACAAATTAAGCAGCCTGGTTGACTTTTGACCACTCTTGGGGGGTATAAGTTTTCAGGGCCAGGGCATGAATGGCCTCTGTTGCCATAGCTTGCTTAACAGCTTTATAAACCATCTGATGTTGTTTCACCAGGGTTTTGCCCTCAAACAGAGGCGAAACCACTACAGCCTGTAAATGGTCGCCGCCGCCGAGGTCTTCAACTTTAACAACAGCATCAGGCAACTCAGACTTAATCATTGCCTCAACTTGGGAAAGGGTGATCATGGGATTCCTATGAAACGACTATGTTTGATTGTAGATGAATTATTGAGCATTGGAAGTGGTCGCCGGGTTAGAAGAAGCACTACCCCTGGCGGGACTGCTGACAAATCCTAATTCAAGTAATTGTTGATATGCTTTTTGGCCTAAATCCCGGGTTGGGGCTTGAGAACGAATAATTTGCACCAGCAGGGGAACCGCTAACTCGGGTTGATTTTGGGCGCGATGGACTAAAGCCAATTGATAAGTGGCTGTATCCCTCATTTGAGCGGTATCTCTGGCCTCATTGCGATGTTGGTCAGCAATGCGGTTGTCAACCCCTGAGAAACTGCTGGCTAACTGTTGATGAAAATTGGAAAGCTGATTGAAAATTTGCCGCGCCTCCTGGAGTTTCCTCGCCGCCTGGGCGTAATTCTCGTTACTAATGGCTTCCCCGGCTTCGGCTAACAAGCGCTCCCCCCCTTGAACACTTAAAAAACTACTATCAAGGCTCAATGGGCGCATATCTTGAGGATTCATAGGTACTGGAGTCGGACTTAAATCTCGAGGAAATTCAGAGCCGGACCCTTCACCTGTGGGCTCATCATACACAGAAGGATCTTGAGCCATAACCGTTGTAGCACTGCCTGAGACGGTGAAAACAGTTAAGACTGATGCCAATATACTCAGACAAACTTGCGGATAGCGGACTATGAAACGGGACAGCATCATGCGATCGCGAAATGAAAGGTTATTTATGTTTACGGATCTTATCATTTTCTGGCCAAATTGTGGGAGTTGAGCAAAACTGTTGTAGATCCTGACCAGCCAAGGGTTATAGTCTTTATAGGATGACCATCCATCCCAACCAGCTTGATTCGGTCAACCATTAACATCGGACTTAATCTATTGAGCCAATAATAGTGAGCAGTTTTGAGGATTATAACAAAATGACATCAGCTAACCCCTACGAGATTAACGATCAACAATATCAGGGCATAGGTGTTCCCGAAGAAAGTCTTGGCAGCATTCTACAACGGGGAGGTGAGGAACTGGCAATTACTAAAGTTCCTGGGCGGTTTACGGTTCGCCTGGTTTCCACACCCCCAGTAGGCGGTGCTGGAGTCAGCCCCCTACCGGGTCAGGCTGATGGACTCACGCCAAAACAACCAGTCACGGATAGTGGCCCTCAGTTTACCCCGGTTGTATCTGAGGCAGAAAACTTGGAAAATTTGCCTATCCACATTGAGGAAACTTCCTCAGTACCACCAGAACTCCAAGAGGTTAAGGTAAAAGACACAGAACTAGATCAGGCGATGGAACTGGCTCGTCAGTCAGATCGGGTGGCTTTTGCGAGTCATGTCTATCAGGCTGATAATAATCCGGGAATGGTTATGTATCTGACCAATCAAATCACCATTCAGTTTAACGAAGATGTTGAGGAGTCCAACCGCAATGCGATCGCCAACAGCCAAGGTTTGAGACTATTAAAATCCGTCTATGGTGTTCCCAACACCTTTGTTTATGAAGTCATCCGCCAAGCTAAAGAAAATCCGATTAAAATTGCTAACCGCCTGACCTGGAACCCAGAAGTTCTAGTAGCAGAACCGAATATTGTGGTCAAAAGCCAAAAGTATTATCGACCTAGTGATCCTCTCTACCCGCGTCAGTGGTATCTCCATAATACCGGAGGTGCTGACGTAGCTCCTGATGCTCATATCTCGGTAGAACCAGCTTGGGATATTACCCGAGGAACCAGATCTATAGTGGTTGCTATTACCGATGATGCGATCGACCTGAATCACCCGGATTTTCAGGGTATAGGAAAAATTGTCGCCCCCATTGACCTGAAAGGCCAAAATCGTCTCCCCTCACCACAATCTCCTTCAGATAACCACGGAACCGCCTGCGCCGGATTAGCGATCGCCGAAGAAAATGGCAAAGGTATCGTCGGAGTTGCGCCAGGTTGTGCCTTAATGCCCATTCGTACCACTGGATATCTCGATGATGAATCAGTCGAAAGGATTTTTGATTGGGCTATCAATAACCGAGCCTCTGTCATCTCCTGTAGTTGGGGGGCTAGTGCCGTTTCTTTCCCCTTGTCCATACGACAGCAAGCAGTAATTACCAAAGCCGCCACCGTAGGGCGCAACGGTCGAGGCTGCGTCGTATTATTTGCGGCCGGAAACGCCAATCGCCCCATCAACGGAACCATTAATGAAAGTGGCTGGCCTAATAATGTCATATCAGGCCGAGTCAGATGGTTATCTGGATTTGCGGTTCATCCTGATGTAATTTCCGTATCCGCCTGTACCAGTCTTAATAAAAAAGCCGCCTACAGCAATTGGGGAACCGGAATCACCGTCTGTGCGCCCAGTAACAATGCCCCCCCCGGAATGTGGCTCCAAGAAACTGGCTATATTGGAACCCCTCCAGCGATTAGAACCGCTCTGCGTGGTTTAGGAGTTTTTACCACCGATCGCGTAGGTGCAGCCGGCTATGATCAGGGTGACTTTACATCCCATTTCGGAGGAACTTCCGCCGCCACTCCTCTAGTGGCTGGAGTAGCTGCTCTGGTCTTATCTGTTAATCCTGATCTCAGTGCTAGGGAAGTGCGCCGCATCATTGAACAAACCGCCGATAAGATTGTAGACCCTGATGCTGATCCTCAGTTGGGTATCAGTATGGGAACCTATGATGGTAATGGATATTCCCAATGGTTTGGCTACGGTCGAGTTAATGCCGAAAAAGCCGTCAAAATGGCTCAAAGTCAACGAGTAAGCCGCCAACAGGTGCAAAGGCGGGTGGAGCAATCTAATAACCGCGTCTTAAATATCCCCGATCATAACCCCCATTGGAAGGGGGTGGCTAGCACTATTTCTGTTGCTAATACTAGCCCGATTTTAGATATCCAGGTGACTGTCGATATCGAGCATCAATTTTTGGGTGATTTGGAAGTGCGGTTAATTCCTCCACACGGGGAGGAGGTTCTGCTCCAAGGTCGCACTTTGGGAGGCAATAAGGTTTTGAAAACTACCTATAATCTCCAGACGACTCCCTACATGAGAGAGTTACTAAATCACTCACCACAGGGGACTTGGCGCTTAGTTGTCGCGGATTTAGCGCCCCATCACACTGGTAAATTGAACGGGTGGAAATTGGATTTAGGTTTGTAATATCTGACACCCTCCGGCCACCGACCCTCGTGAATCGGTGGCTGCTTCCCAGAATCAATCCTGAGATGAGAGTTACGTCCTGCTAACTCCACATACCAATTCTTTGGGTTTGTCGTCGAATATGGGCTGGCAAAACTTCAGGAGTATCGCTGCCGCCCATCATGCCATAGTCAACAGATGGGATAGCGTTCGCGCTGGTAACATTATCACTGACAAACTCTAAACAGATTTGAAACCGACCCTTTTCCCAGGGGCCGCCGGGGGTAAGTAGTTCGCACTCAATGCCTTCCCCAAAAAGATTTTCCTCTTCCAACTTAGACTGCATCATAGTCAGAAATTCGCTGACCTTGAAGGTGCATTGAAACATGAGGGTACTCGAACCGGTATGGAGTACGTCGTTATCATCCAAAATACGAGTTAGGTTGTTCATGAAATTTCCTTTTTAGTGAATTTGGGATCAGGGCAGTAATCAGGTATTAGCCCTTGTTTCCACCCTGTAGAATATGTACGGGCGGGTTCTCAAAAGTCTGGGGAAAATAGAGATGATTGCAGAACTCGCCCCTTGTGCCGCACTATTTGTTAGAAGAACCAACCATAGGAGTGGAGACCCTTGCCTAATAGGTTAACTCCTAAGTAGCACACCCAAACTACCAAAAATCCTACAGAAGCTAGAATGGCGGGTTTCCTGCCTTGCCATCCTCGGGTAATGCGGGCGTGGAGATAGGCGGCGAAAACTAACCAGGTGATTAAAGCCCAGGTTTCTTTGGGGTCCCAACTCCAGTAAGAACCCCAAGCCTCATTAGCCCAAACTGCACCAGCAATAATGCCAATGGTGAGTAGGGGAAAACCTAAACCGATGATCCGATAGCTGATGTTATCAATGGTTTCTACTAGGCTGAGACGTTGGGGTGATAGGGTGGCGGTGCTGGTTGGTTGGCCTGTTGAAGGGGTAACTAACTCGAGAAGGGCGGTAGAACCTTGACCGTTGGTAGCAGCAGCCAATTCTGAAGGTTGGGAGGTCGATAGCAGAGCATTAGGGGAAGTGGTAATGGTTTGTACTTCCAGAAGGGATGATTTATGATTCCGGGAAATTCTGGTCCCCAGGGAACTGCCACTAAGTTGGACGGCTTGGCCGCGAGTTAGAATTAAAAAGGCGATCGCCAATAGGGAACCCACCATCAGGGTGGCATAACTGATCATCATGACGCTAACGTGCATCATTAACCAGTTGGACTTTAGGGCTGGGACTAAAGGTTCTGATAGTTGCATGGGGGCGGGTAGCTTGAGGGCTGCAAAGGCGGCGATCGCCATAGCTACCGGGGCTGTTACCACACCGACCAAACGGCTACCACTCATGTTTTCCGCCACTAAGTGCATGGCGGTAATCCCCCAAGCCAGGAAAAATAGGGACTCGTAGAGGTTACTAATGGGAAAATATCCGGCTTCCATCCATCTAGCCCCTAATAGGGCTGCTATGGACAGGTTGGCGATCGCCATACCAGCCGTTCCTAAGCCCTGCAAGGTGGGTATTTGAGGAAATGCAGCCCCTACCCAGTAAATCAACATTGTGATTAGCAGAATGGCAAATGAAATGTTATCTAACTGATTCTGGAGTACCACCAGATCCATGTTATGTTCTCCTGTCAAATTTTTTCGATCACTTTTTCGATCCTACCGATTTTTGCAGCATTTTGACTATTTACGGACCAACAGCAATTAAATAACCTGCCACCACACCCGGTCAGAGATACCCTGTAATGGGTTTATGTTCGACCATAACCTGATTTTTTCATAAATCTCGGTTACGATGCAAAAATCCACCATCATCTGATTTTTGATAGGACTGTTTTTCGGAGGACCAGCACAAAGTGAATGCAGCCGAACAAGCTAATAATCTCGAAGTTGCCAGCAAAATTGCTTCTGTCGTTAATCTATTTAAAGCACAGTTTCCCGATGTGCGGGTAGACCTCAAGCCCTGGATGAATGACCCAGAGACTAGGGAATTAGTTGACCCAGACTCCATCGACATTGGTTTTAACTTTCCCGGTAGAAGTCGGTTGATGCAAAGTCGCTGTATTTTGATTCAGATCCGACTGTATGATGATCCTTATGAGACTAGACTTAGGGCGATCGGAGTCGAAGCCGCAGGATATGATCACCGTGGACAACAGTGGAAAGTCTCCACCGTAGACAATTGGCAATTTTGGGGTGAGTGTCAACCTGCCGATGAGGGAGCCGATAAGTTAAAATTATTCTGTAGGCAAATCTTCGAGTTGTTCAATGGAGCTAATTCCGGGGCGGCTTGATGGCTGGATGTACTCAGTTGATCCATAACTCAACCGAGTATACTGAGAGATAGAATGTAGTGCTATCGCTGAATATAAGGCGATCGCACCTAAGCAATCACCAAATTCATAGCCATGACTTACAATACTCACCTTGATGATGATGAAGGCGGCTTAGACTTGGGGCGGCTGTTGGGGGCTGTTCGTCGGAAACTTTTACTGATTAGTGGAGTGACAATTGTGGTAGCTGGGGCGGCTGTCTACAAGGCTATTACTGATACACCCATCTATCAAGCTGAGTTGGAAATATTAACTCAGCCAGTCGCTATTTCTACTCAGGTAATTTCCTCTGCTAATCCCCAAACTCTTAGTCATCGAGAAGAAATCGTAGCTGTGACCCTGGACGCAGTACAACTTAAACTACTGACTAGCCCCAGGGTTATTGTTCCGATTGTAGAGGAACTTCAGTCTCAATATCCGGGTATTACTTATAAATTTATTGCCAGTAATCTGAGAATCAAGCCGACTCCTGAAAATATTTTAATAGTAGGATATCAGCACCCTAATAAAAATTTGGTTAAGTCGGTTTTAGATTTGGTTTCACAAGCATTTTTAAACTATAGCTTAGAAACCAGACAACAAGATATTCTCAAAGGTATTGAGTTTGTGGGTGAGCAAATACCACAATTACAACAAAGAGTTGATAATCAGCAAGAAAGACTACAGACTCTCCGCCAAACCAATAATCTGTTAAACCCGGAAACTGAGGGTAGTAAACTCTCAACTCAGGTAACGTCAATTGAACAACAACTTTTAGAAAATCAGCTGCAACTGGGTCAAGCTAAAGCCTTGTATGCGAACCTACAAAGGGAACTCGCTAATCAATCCCCGGAATATGCGGTGGCTTCTGTACTGATGGAAAGTCCCCGTTATCAAGAAATTATGAATCAACTGCGGGCTATAGATAATCAGATAGCTAAAGAGTCGGTTCTTTATTTAGAAGAAAGTCCAGAAATCAGCATTCTGCAAGAACAACGGGAAAGTTTATTGCCACTTTTACAAAGAGAAACCAACCGAGTTAGTCAAGAGTGGGCTAGTAAAATTCAAGACCTAGAAGAACGAAATCTGATTCTGCAAGATACCATAGATAGGATTAATGCAGAAGTTAAACAGCTTTCGGTAGTGAGTCGAGAATATACGGATATTCAGCGAGAGTTATTGATTGCTACGGATAACTTAAATCAGTTTTTGGCAAAACGGGAGGCTTTTAAAATTGATATGGCTCAAAGGGATGCTCCCTGGGAGTTATTAACTCCTCCGGGTGAACCTAAACCCTCTTCTGCAAGTCTCAAGAAAAATTTAGTTTTAGGGACGGCTTTGGGTTTGCTATTAGGATTAGGTTTGGCGCTGTTGGTAGACCAACTTAGCAATATGATTTACACGGTTAAGGAGGTTAAGGAGGCGACAAGGTTACCGATTTTGGGAGTTATTCCGTTTGACCGCCATTTGAAGTCTACAGTTTCACAGAATATTAATCCCGATGGTTATGCACTAGAAAATAGCGAAGATTTGGATTTGGGAGTTGGGTCAAGTAATCAGTCACAAGGAAATGTCATGTCGGCATTTTATGAGTCGTTTAGAAGCCTTTATACTAGCATTCGGCTGTTGAGTCCAGATCAACAAATTCGGTCTATGGTGATTAGTTCTTCTGTCCCTGGGGAAGGTAAATCTACAACTGCTATTTATCTGGCTTTGGCGGCGGCGGAACAAGGTAGAAAGGTGCTTTTGGTAGATAGTGACTTGCGATGTCCGAGTCTCCATCAGCAGTTGGGATTAATTAATATGCAGGGGTTGACTGATTTAATTTCTAGTGATGCTCTCGATATAGATATAGAGCGTGTAATTCAGCCCTATTTTTTGGAGAGTAATCTGTTTGTTTTAACATCAGGTTCAACTCCCCCTGACCCGATTAGGATTTTATCATCTCATAGGATGATTAATTTAATCCGAAAACTTGAGCAGGATTTTGATTTGGTGATTTATGATGCACCGCCTATGTTAGGATTAGCAGATGCTAACTTGCTGGCTTCGGAAACCAGTGGTATGGTGTTAGTAGCCAGTTTGGGTCGAATTAATCGTTCGGTTCTGGAAAATGCGATCGCTCAATTAAAAGAACACCCGAACATGAGCGCCCCCATTTTAGGAGTAGTTGCGAACCGTTCTCCTGAAGTTCCCCTCAGTTCTTATAGTTATAGTTTCAGTAATCCTCAATTCCGGCAAAATCCCCGAAATTGGACTCCTCAAAAGGTGAATAGTTCATCATCAATTGTAGGAACAGTTCCGAGAACAAATGCCAGAAAATCATAGCAAGTGTAGAGACAAGGGAGGCTTGTCTCTACGGGTGGGGGGGATTGGCTTTAATTAACTAACGGGCTGGTTTTGTTGATTAGGAAGCATCAGACTCCCGCAAGCGTTCCAACTCTTCCCTTAACTTAGCAATTTGAGAGGTGAGATTTTGGATTTCGGTGATTTCATTGGTTTGGGGGCTAGATACTTCAGACTCTGTGGAATCTGTAGGAGTAGTTATGTTTGAACTATCGACTTCACTGGACTGGGTGGATTCTGATTGAGAAAGGAGTGTATCGACAAAGCTGCGGGCTTCCTCTTCGGTGATAGCGCCTTTTTCCGCCCATTCTTGGGCGAGTTCATTTAACTGTGACTGGATAGTTTCCAGGTTGGCTTCCCGCTTTTGAGGGTCTTGGAGAATTTCAATCAGTGAGGATGTTGCGCCTAGGGTGACACGAAATCCTTGGTGTAGCATTTGGGTTAGGTTATCGACATTCATAAGTAGCAGAAAACTCGTCACGACAAGAAACAAGTGGCTAATTAGCGCGGATCTAGGATATATTCTAGCATTTGGCTCTAGTCTGGGGGGACTTACGCCAAAACTGGAGTGAATAGCGCGAATTTAGCCAACCTGTTCGAGGTATTGTTGCACATCATTAAGGATTTGGGTTAATTCAGCCTCCGTGGTAAGTTTAATGCGATCGTCGCGGACGGTAATCAAGACTTTAGCAGCAAAGAGACTTGGCCAGATGTTGGGATTACAGAAGACTTCCAGAAAGACATCTCCGGTATACTGGTATTCCATCGACTTCTGGGGGGTGGGTCTACCTCCACCAGCGGTAGATTGAGCAGCCACTGCTATTAGCTTGGTTAACTCATTTAGGGCTGTTTGTAAGTTGGTGGCGGCGTGCGGGGTGAAGCGCAAGGCTACTGAGCCCTGTATTAAATTGAGAGTTAGAGGAGCAGCAGACATAATTTTAATGGTAGAATAATGATTACCTTAACAATTGTACCGATTAGCGATCGCCTCTTAATTATCCGATGTCGAGGTTTGGGGGGGATTGATGTTTACCGGAAAGTTTCGAGAGCGAATTTGAGGAAAATAGCAGGGTATCATCATGAGTGTGGATCACCGTTCCCAAGTGCGCCGGGTTCTGATTATCACCTTGGCTTTGAATTTATTAGTAATCGGGATTAAGGTAGCCCTAGGGGTGATCACTGGGTCTTTGAGTTTGTTGGCTGATGCTGTGCATAGTGTCACCGACGCGGCGAATAATGTGCTAGGATTGGTTGCTAATCATTTTGCTTCCCCACATCCCGATCGCGAACATCCCTACGGACACCAAAAATTTGATGCGGTGGGTGCTTTGGGAATTGCCGCTTTTTTGGGAATTGCCTGTTTTGAAATCCTCACCCGTGCTGTGGAACGTCTGCTAGACAGTGAAAATGACCCCGTGATCGTCTCTGTTGAACATTTATGGATTTTGTTGGTGGTCTTGGGTATTAATATTTTTATCGCTTATTATGAGCGGCGGGTGGGTAAGCGTCTAGGAAGTGCTTTCCTCGTGGCGGACGCTAAACATACTATGAGTGATATTTGGACGACAATTGTGGTGATCGCCGGATTAATTGGGGTGTGGCAGGGTAATGCTTGGGGTTTACCACAATTACAATTTTTGGATGTGGTGTTAGCGTTTCCGGTCGCTATTTTGGTGTTTCGCAGCGGGTGGGAGGTGATTAGCGATAATTTACCTTGGTTGGTGGATAGAATGGTGATCGCACCTGAACAAATTAAGCTGATTGCTATGTCTGTTCCCGGTGTCGTTAATTGTCATGCGATCGCCTCTCGCGGTATCATCGGACGGCAGGTTTTTATCGAAATGCACATGGTTGTCCGGGCTAAGGATGTAGAAACAGCCCATGACATTACTGAAGCCGTCGAAGCACAATTAGAAAAGCGCTATGGTCCGGCTCGTATTTTAATTCATGTGGAACCACCCGAATATAAATCAGATGTGATTACCTACGAGGAGCGATCGCCGACAGAGGACCAAGACGATAATTAACGGGAAATATCCGATTGATCGATATTCTCATCAACTTCCGGAAACCTGATAATGTCGTCCTCTCCCAAATATTCCCCATTCTGTACTTCAATCATTACTAGGGGAATCACTCCCGGATTATCTACCCGGTGGGGGGTATTCATCGGGACGTATGTAGACTGCTTCGCCGTGAGGATAATTTCTTCATCACCACATTTCACCTTCGCTGTTCCCGCCACTACAATCCAGTGTTCACTACGATGATAGTGCATTTGGGTACTGATATGATACCCCGGATTAATCACAATCCGATTGATCCGATAACGTTCCCCCTGTTCTAACAACATTACCTTACCCCAGGGGGGTGTCCGGGTCATTATCGGTGTTTGAGTTTCTGTTGGTTTGTCCGTTTTGGCTTTTCCCATTTTCCACGTCACGCCCAAAATACAAACTTCATTTTAACTCATATTTTCCCAACAATTTCGCTCCCATTGCCTCCCGTAAACCGTCAATTTTGCTTTACAGAACTTAACATCTACCCATTAGATGGGAAAGTCGATAGTAAATGTAGTCCAACCATTTTGACTGGTAACTTCAATTTTACCCTCAAGTTGTTCGATCAACTTTTCCACTAATGCTAACCCCAAACCAGTTCCCCCTTGTTTCCATGGGTCAGCATTTTGGACTCGATAGAATTTATCAAAAATGCGGGGTAATTCCTGTTCCGGTATTTGCGCTTGGTTAGCAATTTGCAACCGGAGTTTATGGGATACTTGTAAATCCGATTTAATGGGGAGCGTTTCTAATTTTAAATTAATCTCACCCCCTTCTATCGTGTACTTGCAAGCATTATTAAGTAGTTCTGCAATAATCCTTTCTAGGCTGCTAGTATTAGTGCGTACAGAGGGTAAGTCTGGCGGCAATTCCACATTCAAAACCAGCTTTCTTGAATTAGCCCTAGAATAAAAGGGTTGAGTGATTCGGGGTATCCAATTCACTAGATTTAACAGGTCTAAGCTGATGGGAATATTTTCTGCTTCTAGCTTCTGTAAATTTAGGAGGTCATTAATCAGGTTAGTTTCCCGGACACATTCATTTTCTAGGATGTCAAAATAAACTTGTTGACGTTGTGCTGTCGGAGCCAATTTTAGCATATAAATCGCCATTTTCATATTAGATAAAGGAGTCCTAAGTTCATGGGGAACTGTGCTGAGAAATTCATCTTTCAGGATGTTTAATTGTTGGAGTTCCTGCACTTTTCGCTGTAATTCTGCCGTGCGGTCAAGAACTTGTTTTTCTAGGTCAGTATTCAAGGCTTGAACTTGCTGATATAGTTGGGCTTGATAGATAGCGATCGCCAATTGGGTGGCTAATTGTTGAAGTAGGTTAGTTTCCGAGGGTAGCCAATGACGAGATTTTTGGCAGTGATGAACTTCAATGGTTCCCCAAAGTTGTCCATCCTGGATAATTGGAACTACCAAATAAGCGAGAATTTTTTTATCCGATAAAATCTGCAATTTTTCCTTAGATATTCGCGCTTTTTCGATATCTTCCACTATATAAATATTCTGGTCAAAAAAGGTATATTTATAATAATTAATCACCGATTCATTTAATCTATTTTCCGAGAGCGATCGCCATCCTTCTCCTACAGACTCCGCCACCAATTCCCCCACACCACTATTAAGTATTTGGTAAATAACCACCCGGTCGGAACTCAAAAAATCTCGCAACTCTGCTACTGTCGTATTTAGAATTTCATCTAAGTTCAAAGATTGATGAATTTGCAGAGATATTTTAGCTAGTAGCCGTTCTCTTTGCAATTGCTCCTGGAGTTGCGCCGTGCGTTCTTGCACCTGTTTTTCTAGTTTAATATTACGACTTCTCAGCAGTTCCATTTTCTCCGCTTGCAGTTTATATACAGACTGCTTAAGCTGTCTAATCACCCGATACATCTCCGTAGGATCGAGCATTCGCAACAGACTCATTTGGGTAATAATTCCCTGCAATTGTCCTTGGTTATTACTAACCAATAAACGCTGGAGTTGTCTGGCTTGCATTTCCTGATGAGCCAGCCATAATGAATCTTGAACTTTTAACGAAAATTGAGGAATCCCCATAATAGTGGCTGCCGTAGTTTCCGCTAAATTTAGCTGAAGAAATTGCGCTAAAACTATATCCTCAGCCGTGACAATACCCACAGGTTCTAATTTATGGGTAGCTAATTGATTATGAATAACAACGCAACCAATTGGATGAGTAGCCATCATTTGCGCCAACGTCAATACAGAAGTGTTGACCGGCGCGGTAAGAACGTCCGTAATTATCTCATCAGCTACCCGTCTAGTCCGCAAAATATTAGAAGGTTGCAAGACTTGACGAATTCTTGCCGGCGTGACTACTCCCACTAAATGACCTTGACTATTCACAACTGGTAGATGCAAAATTTGATGTTGTCGAAACATAGACAACGCCGTAAAGATATCCTGATCTTCCGACTCCGTTAGTTGACATATTGGAATTGACATAACCTCCCCAATTCTGATGTGATCCAGGGTGGCTTCTTCGGGATGATCTAAAATTCCCGTAGCAATTAGTTGTAATAAATTACGGGGCGTAAAAATCCCTAATAACGTTGATTGTTCTGGTGGTTGAGCCACAAATTCTGTACATAAGGGCGTGGGTTTATCAACCACCAATATACAGTTTGCTCGTATCCCCGTAGGCTGGATTAATGTTCTAGAATCAGATCTGTCTGGTTCTAGTCTGAGATCCTGGGGGAAGGGACAGTGATTTTGTAATTGGCTTATCAATGCGATCGCCTCTGCTACCGACGTATCGGGAGTGACTGCAACCGGATAGCGGTCTACCGCTTGTTCAAGGGCTGAGGAGTAATGGGGCGCAGGGTAAAGCATAACTGATACAATTGCACCGACGATTATTCATTATGGACTATTTCATCGGCAATTGGCTGCTAATTTCTGGTTGGGTCAAGCCCAATTATCCCTACTCCAGCAACCGAGATCCCTACTATTGGGCGGCGTTTGTTTTAATCGGTAATTGGCTGTAAGCCAGAAACCCGGTTTCTCGCCAGACTCAAAGAAACCCGGTTTCTTTGAGAAACCGGGTTTCTTTCACTCACCAGACTCAAAGAAACCCGGTTTATTTTTTGCTCACAAATGGGCTGGGTTTCCCATAATAGCTAATCATGGCTTGCTGCTTGGCGCGGGTGGCGGCGACGTGCAATAAACAGCGTTCCGCAGTAATAAAGCGGTCTTTGGAAACATCGCATCAATAGATAACCGACGCGATCGCCTCTAATTTAACAGCCGGAAATCAAGACTTGGGGGGTTTTGAGAATCCCCGCCACGAGTGGTGGTCTGGTAGGGATTCTTTCCCCACCGGGCAATATCGCCTACAAATATGGCGATTTTTTAGGAACGACTAATCATAAATCGAACCGTGTAATCCCAGGTAGACCAACCCACAAAGGTGTTTTTCTTAGACATCTTCCACTCCCGCACTTCATTAGCCGGTCCTACGGCAGAAATTTCCAATTCGCAAGCACCGAGCAAATCATCTTTGTCAAGACTTGCGAGAATGCCAACGCCAGTTGTTGCGGCTGAAAGAATCGTCCCAGCAAGGACTCCGTAGGGTCCGGCAGCAGATATAGCACTGGAAACCATACTGCTAATTGCTGTGATCGTATCACCGTACTTAGACCAGTCTTTTCCAGCATCTTCATCATAAGCTTTCAGTCCACCTTTGATGACTTGTCCTGGAAGAAGATTGCCGTCAAATAAAACGGAATCTTGGGGATTAAATTGCTTTCTTTGCTTGTCATTGATTTTGATAGGACGGGTCAAAATTGCTTTGGTGACGTCACCACCGACTAGGGCACCGACAAGATAAAAATCATCGGCTCCCGTAATATCTTCGGTATCGGCACAATACACATCAATTAATTCAATCCTGATACGAGTCATACATTTTTCCTTTGATTAGTTTGTCGAAGTAGAGATTTGTTTGATTCTTTTCTCCCTTCTACTAGAAGACGATGCTCTCTACCAATTTCTGAATTTATTTTTTTAATTTCTTTTTTTTCGCTGTTTTTGGCCCAAAAATCGAAAATAGCGATCGCTCCTTTACATGACCAGTGCCGGTGCCGGTAATTGGCCGTAAGCCAGAAGCCCGGTTTCTCACCGGACTCTTAGAAACCCGGTTTCTCACCAGACTCTTAGAAACCCGGTTTCTTTGAGAAACCGGGTTTATTTTTTTTTAAGAAATCGGGTTTATTTTTTTTCCATAAATGGGCTGGGTTTCCCATAATAGCTAATCAGGACTTGCTGCTTGGCGCGGGTGGCGGCGACGTGCAATAAACAGCGCTCTGCTGTGATAAAGCGGTCTTTGGAAACATCGTCTGGACAGTCGTTTAAACCGGTTTTTAGGGGTAAAATATCATCATTTAATCCCGGTAGCACAATCCAATCAAATTGTAAACCTTTTACTCGGTGCATTGTGCCGATGCGGATGCCTTCATCTAAGAGATTGTCCGGTTGATTTCGTTTAATTCGTTGCATCTTGATTGGATAATTGCCTAACGCTGACTCGTACTGTTCCATGAGAGATTGTGTGCGAAACACCATGCAAACTCGCGATGAATTGCGATCGCCAGTATTCCCCTGATTTTGCAAGGTTGTTAATAACTCTTGTAAATAGGAAATTTCCTGCTCAAAAGTCTTGAACCCCTTGACAATGGGGGCATCGCCGTGCATGATTGAACGGTAGTCTTGTAAAGAATCTACGCCGCCATCTAAATCATCGATCGCCAAATTTTCCAGAACCGCTGTCGCCCATTTGCGAGTTTCGTCCGTAGTGCGATAATTGAGGCGCAACTTCTTAGACCGTCCGCGAATATCAATATGGCAGTGGCTGAGGATGACAGTTTGCCCATAGATGCGTTGGTGGGCATCTCCGACCAAGAATATATCATTGGCTGTTGGGGGACCCGCGATCGCCCTAATTAACTCAAATGCCCCTTTACTCATATCCTGGGCTTCATCCACAATTACCGCTTTATAGGGGAGAATTTCTCGACCTTTGGCGCGAATAATCGAAATAGCATCATACATCGCGTCATTAGCCTCGCGGTATCCCGCTTCTCGTAGCAGGTTGCGATACTCCTCAAAAACCAGCCATATTCCTTGTCGCTGTTGACGACTCAAACGGGTTCCCCGACCAATGCGACGGGAACCTAGATAATCTCTGAGAGTTTGGCAGCGGTTTTGTTGTAGCACTTCCTGCCATTCTTCCCGATAAAAACTTAGGGGAAATCCTAATTCTGGCGGCGCTAAAGTATAGGCTTGTTGCCAGAGGTCATCCGTTTCGTTATTGTACACGATCCGGTTTTCGATGCCCTCCTCTTTGAGAAAACTTGTCACCCAAGAGTCTAGGTTAATTACCCGAATGCGTTTCATTACTTCCGGGGTGCAAATGGTTTTCAGGTTGTTTTCAATATCGATCGCTAAATTTCGGGTAAACGTCGTAAACAAAAGGCGATCGCTCGTTTTCGTCAAGCGATTTTCTGCCAACCATTTTGCCCGGTGCATCGCCACCACAGTTTTACCAGTCCCCGCCCCACCGAGTACCCTCACCGCCCCATTCCAGTCTCTTTCAACTAATTTCCGTTGGGTAGGATGAAGGAAAACCCGCCATTTTTCCAGGGGGGCTGCTAACATTTCCTCTAATTCTGTGTCATCGGTGACTACCATAAACCGAGAACGGCTGTCCTCATTGTCTAGGGCTGCTTCCAGGTTATCCGGGTCGATATTATCTTTGGGTTCTGGTCTTTCCAATTGTTGGAAAATATCCGGGAGGGGATAGCCAGCAGCTAACATAAAAATCCCGTCGCTGGCTTCCTTGGGGAGATGGGGCAAAAGTTCTTCCACATCGCGATCGCTCACAATTTCCCGCACTGCTGGGAGTAAAATTTCAGGAACCCCCAAACGCATTAAATCCCGATCGGCGATCGCATCAAAGCGTTTAGGTTGGGCTTCTGGTTGCTGGTGACTTTGCTTGAGTTTTTCCGTAGTCGCTTCTACTTGTTCAACATCGATAATTTGCACCGACCCAGAAACCTGGTTAATTTGGCAGACTTTTCGCCGCGCCCATTGATAAGCATCGTCATGTTGATCAACCCATAGCAATAGATAGGTATTTCCCGTTTCCGGTTTCAGTACGATCGCCCGATAATCTAAATCCACCCGCACAGATTTTAGTCGTTTGTCTCGACTCCCTTTAATCGATTCATAATTTAACCCCGACCGGGTAGGGCTTTGGCGAAAGCGATTGATAAATTCAGATACTTTGTTTTGGATTTTGCGTGGCAATTGATTGTGACTACTAAAAAAGTCATCAGCAATGGCTAGGCGAATCCCATGATCTAAGTTCATAATTAACAATTAATAATTAACAATTAATAATTAACAATTAATAATTAACAATTAATAATTAACAATTAATAATTA
>NZ_JBIMLI010000053.1:10678-30138 GCF_051859755.1 Limnospira sp. | reverse complement strand
GGCTAAAGCCGCTTGAGTCGGTTTTCCTCTCCGTGATAAATCACGGAGCTTCCAACCCTCCCAGGAGTTTTACGTGACAAAATTGATGATTTCTGATTTTTAACGATTCCTATGTCTTTCGCCGATGCTGCCATTCAAGTTTTAGAAGATGTTGGCTCTCCCCTCCACTATCGCAAAATTGCTGAAATCGCGATCGCACGGAATTTAATTCCAACGAACGGCAAAAGTCCCGAAGCCACCCTCAACGCCATCATCGCCGTCGAAATCAAACAGAAGGGCGATCACAGTCGCTTCGTGAAGATTAATCGCGGGGTTTTTGGGTTGAGAAAATGGGATGTAACCTCGATGGATTCCGAATCGAATTCGACGACATCAGACCCGCAAACCGAACGCCGGGTTAAAATTCCCCACTTTCCCACCTATTCGGAATTGAGATTGATTTTACCGATTTGGAATGGACGCGATCGCGCGCAAATCACGGGACTGCGATCGGCGATAATGAGTCTGTCGGGAACCCCCCAAAATCCGGTAGATTGGACCAATCCTGATCGCTGGATCTCCGAACGCCTGGAAGGGGAAAATCGAGAACTGGCGGAGGCGATTTGGACGGGAAGCGATCGCCGGGTGAACCCCCGTCACGTTTACGGACACTGGCTGCTGTCTCGAATCTATGAATTGCTGGAAGACGATTCAGGGGGGAAAGTTGTATTAACTGATGCGGGACGGGATTTTATCTGCCATTCCTTGGGAGACGTTGAAAAACAAATTGACGAACGGGAAGGCTTATTAAAATTACTAAGTGTGGTGGCTGAAAAAGGGGGAGGTCGTCGCGGAGATTTTGTACCCGATTGGTCGGACTATCTCAAGCGTTACTCCCAATTCGGCACAGACAGCACCATCAAAGATACGCTGTGGCGGCGGCTTTACAATTTAGCCGATCGCGAATTATTGATCAAAACGGGGACAACCTACAGCATTACCGACGCGGGTTTGAATTATTTGAAAGATTCGGGAGGCGATGAAGAACTCGACGGCGGGGGGAAAGTACAGGAAATTTTAACCCTGGTTAAAGAGCAGAAAGCCTCGGTCAGATCCAGCATTAAAGAAATCCTATCGACGATGGCTCCCACCGCTTTTGAGTATTTGATCAAGCAATTGTTGGAGGCAATGAATTATCAAAATGTGGAGGTGACATCACCGACGAATGATAAGGGAGTCGATGTGGTCGCGGATATCGAACTGGGGATCACTTCGGTGCGGGAAGTGGTGCAGGTGAAGCGACAACAGGGGAACATTCAAAGACCAATTTTGGATGCTTTGCGGGGGTGTTTGTATCGGTTTCAAGCGGTGCGGGGTACGATTATCACCACGGGCGATTTTTCCAAGGGGACGGTGGAGGTGGCGTTCGCCCCGGGTGCGCCGCCAATCACGTTAATCAACGGAGAAAAACTGCTGGATCTGTTAATCGAATATGGAATCGGGGTGAAAACGAAAGCGATCGAAGTATTAGAACTGGATGCCGATGCCTTCGCTCAGAATGATAGTTATACCTCCGATTTAGAATGAAATTCTAATTCCACTAGAATAGACGGCCCGTGTTCTCCTAGCAGTCCTTTCCCCCCGGCTGTATTTTCTACCAGAACTGTAATGGTAAGTTGTTGGATCATATTCCCTCTGGCAGGATATGTATTTAATAGAGGCGATCGCTCTATGTTGAATAAAAAATCAAGCGTATACCCATGTAACCCCCACAAGAATATGGTAACTGATGGGGAAGGGAATTGTCAAGGGTTGGCGGAAATGAGGCGCGGACGGGATGTTGAATAAAAAATCAAGCGTATAGCCATGTAACCCCCACAAGAATATGGTAACTGATGGGGAAGGGAATTGTCAAGGGTTGGGGGGAAATGAGGCGCGGACGGGATATTGAATAAAAAATCAAGCGTATAGCCATGTAACCCCCACAAGAATATGGTAACTGATGGGGAGGGGAATTGTCAAGGGTTGGGGGGAATGAGGCGGGGGCGGGGGAGAGGGTGGCTAATTGACAAATTCGAGTATTTGATTGGCGGTAATTTGTGGCTGTTCGAGGTGGGGAACATGACCGCATTTGTCAATCCAGATAAGTTTACTGTTAGGGATAGCGGTTCGGAATTTATCGGCATCTTTGGTTCCCAAGATTTTGTCATTGTTGCCCCATAAAATTAAGGTGGGTTGTTGAATAGTATTTAAGCGATCGCCAAAAGCACCATAACCGCCACTTTTGGTAAACTCAATTAAACCGCGATTCCATAATGGTGATTGTAGATGCCACGCGGCGCATAACTGAGCATCACGGGAGGCGAGGGTTTTGTCAAAATAGGCGTTTTCGCTGATACTTTGGCGAACTTTGGGTTGTCGCAGAAATTCGGTAGCGAGATAGTCGAAGGGTGGAAATAAAAACTTGCCAGCGATGGGACCTTTATTGATTCCGGCACTATCAATTAGGACGAGAGATTGTACAGCGTGGGGATGATTTAGGGTAAAGTCGATGGCTGTAGCACCTCCCATAGAAGCGCCAACTAAGATAACTGGCTGATTGATGCGGGATTGCCAGAAAGCGTAGAGATGGGCTAGGATATGAGCAGGATTAACGGTTAAATAAGGCGATCGCTGCGTAAAGCCAAAGCCCAATAGATCCACGGCCCAGGTTTCGGTGGTATTAGCTAATAGTGGTAAGAGTCGGCGAAACTCTAGGACGGAACTATCGAAACCGTGTAGGAGAAGAATGGGAGGCTGTGGGTTTCCTTGGCGGACATAGGTAGTGAGGATAGGTTGAGGGACGGCTGGGAGGGTTATGGGTTGAGCAATAATTGCTTCAGCGAGGGAGATAGAAGTCAATTCGGTGAGTGGTTCAGCCAGTGGGGGTAAATACTCAGGAAACATAAAAAGCAATGGCAATCAGTAATTATAATCTAAACCAACAGGGATGCGATCGCATTGGAAAAGATCTGGCTATGGGAGTTTCATGGTAAAGAATAAACCCTATACTAGATAGGAAAGTGTTGAGATTATCCTGTTATTGCTATGCTTAAAGCTCTGCTGGGCGATCCTAATGCCCGGAAAATCAAAAAATATCAGCCTGTAGTGACGGATGTTAATATCCTAGAGGAAGATGTGCGATCGCTCTCCGATGAAGGTCTAAAGGCAAAGACGGGGGAGTTTAAGGAGATGTTGGCGAAAGCCAAAAACCGGGAGGAAAGGGAACAAATCCTGGAGGAAATTTTACCGTTAGCGTTTGCTGTAGTCAGGGAGGCTTCCCGACGGGTGTTAGGAATGCGGCACTTTGATGTTCAGGTGCTGGGGGGTATGATTTTACATAAGGGGGAAATCGCGGAGATGAAAACGGGGGAAGGAAAAACCCTGGTTTCGACCCTCCCGGCTTATCTAAATGGGTTATCAGGTCACGGGGTGCATATTATCACGGTTAATGATTATTTAGCGCGTCGTGATGCTGAGTGGATGGGACAGGTACACCGTTTTCTGGGGTTGAGTGTGGGATTAATCCAGCAGGGAATGGGTCCAGAGGAACGGAAAAAGAACTATAGCTGTGATATTACCTACGCAACTAACAGTGAGGTTGGGTTTGACTATTTGCGGGATAATATGGCGACCTCTATGGAAGAGGTGGTGCAGCGTCCTTTCAATTATTGCATTATTGACGAAGTGGACTCGGTGCTAATTGATGAGGCGCGCACTCCGTTGATTATCTCTGGTCAGGTAGAACGTCCTAGTGAGAAGTATATGAGGGCGGCGGAGGTGGCGAAGGCGCTACAGAAGGATAAGGAACATTATGAGGTGGACGAAAAGGCGCGTAATGTTCTGCTGACGGATGAGGGTTTTGCGGCGGCGGAAGAGTTTTTGGGGGTTAAGGATTTATATGATCCTAATGACCCTTGGGCGCATTTTGTGTTTAATGCGTTGAAAGCAAAAGAATTGTTTATCAAGGATGTTAATTATATCGTTCGGGATGATGAAGTCGTTATTGTAGACGAGTTCACGGGACGGGTAATGCAGGGTCGGCGTTGGAGTGATGGCTTACATCAGGCGATCGAGGCTAAGGAAGGTGTGGAAATTCAGCCGGAAACCCAAACTTTGGCGACAATTACTTATCAAAATTTCTTTTTGCTATATCCCAAATTGTCGGGGATGACGGGGACGGCGAAAACTGAGGAGGCGGAAATTGAGAAGATTTATAATTTGCAGGTGACGGTAGTTCCGACTAACCGACCGACGGCTCGTGCGGATTTGTCGGATATGGTTTATAAAACTGAGCAGGGGAAATGGCTGGCGATCGCTACTGAATGCGCGCAAATGCACAATATGGGTAGACCTGTATTGGTGGGAACTACCAGTGTGGAAAAATCGGAGTTGCTTTCTGGTTTGTTATCACAGCAGGAGGTTCCCCATAATCTTTTGAATGCGAAGCCGGAAAATGTGGAAAGGGAATCAGAAATTGTGGCGCAGGCTGGTCGCAAAGGGGCTGTAACTATTGCTACTAACATGGCGGGGCGAGGAACTGATATTATCCTGGGGGGTAATGCTGATTATATGGCGCGGTTGAAGTTACGGGAGTATTTTATGCCCCGAATTGTCAAACCGCAAGATGAGCGAGAATTGGCTATCCCTCAAATCGGAGGGGGTCCCCGTCGTAATAAGCCCCAGGGTTTTGCTGCTGCTGATAAGCCGAAGGTTTGGAAGGTGGCGGCGGGAATTTTTCCCACGGAGTTGTCGGTAGAGACTCAAGAGAAACTGCGATCGGCGGTAGATTTTGCGGTGTCGGTTTATGGGGAACGTAGTGTTCCTGAACTTATGGCTGAGGATATCCTAGCTGTAGCCTCGGAAAAAGCTCCCACTACTGATGTGGTGGTTCAGCGGATACGGGAGGTTTATCAGGCTATTGTGGCTGAGTATGAGGTGTTTACTCATGAGGAACATGATGAGGTGGTGTCCCTGGGAGGATTGCACGTTATCGGTACAGAACGCCATGAGTCCCGTCGGGTAGATAACCAGTTGCGGGGAAGGGCTGGTCGTCAGGGAGACCCGGGTTCGACTCGCTTCTTTTTGAGTCTGGAAGATAATTTGCTACGGATTTTTGGTGGTGAACGGGTGGCGGCGATGATGACGGCTTTTCAGGTGGAGGAGGATTTACCTATTGAGTCGAAGTTGTTGACGCGATCGCTGGAAAATGCCCAGAAAAAGGTAGAAACTTATTATTATGATATCCGTAAGCAGGTGTTCGAGTACGACGAGGTAATGAATAATCAGCGTCGGGCTATTTATGCGGAACGCCGCCGGGTATTGGAAGGTCAGGATCTCAAGGAACAGGTGATTAAGTATGGCGAAAAGACGATGGATGATATCGTCGAGGCTTATATTAACCCGGATCTGCCTTCGGAAGAGTGGGATCTTGAGACTTTGGTGGCTAAGGTGAAGGAGTTTGTTTATTTGCTGAAGGATCTGACTTCTGAACAGTTGTTTGATATGACGGTTGAGGAGATTAAGACTTTCTTGTATGAACAACTGCGTAATGCCTATGATATTAAGGAGGCTCAGGTAAATCAGATTCGCCCTGGACTGATGCGTGATGCGGAAAGGTTTTTTATTCTCCAACAGATTGATACTCTGTGGCGGGAACATTTGCAGCAAATGGATGCTTTGCGGGAGTCTGTGGGTCTGCGAGGCTATGGTCAGAAAGACCCGCTGGTGGAGTATAAACGGGAGGGTTACGAACTTTTCCTGGATATGATGACGGATATTCGCCGGAATGTGATTTACTCGATGTTCCAGTTTCAGCCTCAGCCTGCGGTGGCTTAATTGGGAAATGCTCTTGACAATCTCGGAAAATAGTATATATTGGTTGTCAAGTGTGAGGAGTAAGGTTTGAAGGAAGAGGTACTTGGGGTCGAAACTCGGCCAGACTCCCAAGTGCCTTTTCCGTTTTTATAGTCAAATTCGGGGATGTTTTAGCCAGTTTCGCAAGTTACCCCACCAGAGACGGGGATGGTCGCTGGATTTGATTTGAGAATTAGCCATAGACAGCAGCAGGGGAACACCTCCAACCCGCGCCGCCATCAGAACATGAAGGGCGATCGCCACAATCATAATTGCCCAAGCTAACAGGTGGATATTATACGACAAATGGTGTGTTTCCCCTACCCTCAGCCAGTTTTCGTCCTGGAATTTCCCAGAAATGACGGCTAGTGCTAGGGCTAATAAGGCTATGGTGTTGGTGATTCGATGGAGGGTGTACCACCAGATTGGCTGTGGGGTCCGTTTGAGTTGGGCTAGGGTGTCAGGTTGGATGAGGCGTTTTTTCCCCCGACGTAGGCTGTAGTAGGTGAAGGCTAAGGCCATAAAAAATAGGAAAAATCCCCAGGTTCCATGGATGTCGATCAGGTTGCTATCTTCCGGGATTAACCAGAGAGTCCCGAAACGGCGATCGTAGCTTTCGTAAACGAGATAGCCAGTGATAATACATCCAAATACTAAAAGGCTATTCAAGCCGTGTAATAGGCGAAATAGCAAGGGCTGGTAGGGTTTGGAAGCGCTCATAATTAGGTCTTTTTGAGTTTCTTTATCAATAGTATAGCAGGGTTTTAGGATAACTTGCACAATGGGTATAATTATCCTTTGTTCTCCGTGTGATTTGGGCGAGAAAAGGAGTAATCTATAATGAGAAAGGCTATTACAATAGGGTAAATTCTGTGGTTGTCTCAAACCATGAAGTTTCGATTAATTTGAGGGTTAATCCTAAGCTATGGCAGGATTTCCAGCAACGTTGTGCGACCTATCAAATGTCCCCTGAACAGGTGTTAGTTGGGTTAATCAAAATTTATCTGGCACCTCTGGATCATCAGGTAGCGATCGCCTTTTCCTCTGGTTCAGATGGGAGAATGGATCTCGATATCAAACAAATTATTGAAGATTATTTGCAACAAAATCTGGAACCCCAAATTCGGGACATATTGCCGAATTATATAGACTCAAAAGCGAGCGATCGCGCTTCTGCACCACCGCCGCCAGCATCCCCGGCTGGTAAGTTATCAAATAAGTTATCAAAACCCTCGCCACCATCATCACGCCAACCATCACCTAAAGAAGTTGATTCTCGCTTAAAAACCGGCAAAGAATTAGCGCAAATTTTGGGAGTTTCCGCCCCATATATTACCACTTTAAACCGCCTAGGAGAACTACATAAACGGGGATGGCAAGATTCTGGTCAAAGGCGAGGAAAAACCATCTTATATGAACCCATATCGCCGCCTTAATTTTTACCCATAAATGGATAGGATTGTAGTCCCCATAGTCGCCATTCACCCCCAGCCTAGTTGGGGCGCAAACTTGTCTGACTATCAAGAGGAGAAGTGTGGAAGAATGAAAAGACAGCAGCCAGAAACAGTCCCCAGACCGAAATCAAGCATCTTTATAGTATAATCCAAGTTACAGCCTGTTCAGAAATCATCTGATCACCTCTCAAAGTCCCTCTCCCTTTCTGGGATCCAGATTTAGGGTGAGGGCAATGTATTAAGCGACTGGTGAACAAGCTGTATAACTTAGACAGACACAGACCATATCAAAGAAAAATCCATAAGAATGCTGTCAGAAATTACCTTAGAAAACTTTTTTAGTTTCCGAAAACCCACAACCATCAAGCTGAATCCTGGTGTGAATATTCTCCTAGGTATTAATGGTAGTGGCAAATCCAACTTGTTAAAGGCGATCGCTTTACTGTATGAGATTATTGCCGGGAATGGATTGGAAAAGACTTTTTTAAAAAAGTGGAGTGGCTTTGATGCCGTGGCCAATTTTAATGAGGACACCAAAGACTATATAAAACTCGGCTTTGAATTTAGCAAAGATGCAATTCACCAAAATCACAATAGAAGAGGATTCCAATTTAAAACTAATCCCATTTACGAACTCACAATCTTTAAAGCGGGGTCAACTTCATATTACTTGAAAGAAAAGCTATATTGCCGAAGTGATGATCAAGATGATTTTATCTTCATGGACATGAATAATGCCCAGGGAGTTATTTCCACTCGGGAAGAAGGAAAAGTGGGTTTTCAGAGATATCCCCAAGAAAGTCAACAGGTCAATTTTAAATCCACAGAACCCGTTTTAAGTCAGATTTCAGACCCGGAGAGATTTTATCCTATTTTCACCTTAAAAAGAGCTTTAGAAGAGGTAGCTGTCTATTATTATTTTGATACCACCTTTGAAAGTGTCATCAGACAACCTTCCAGCTATGGTACTGAAAGAAAATTGTCCCATGATGGACAAAACCTGATGACGATTATTAACAACATCAGAAATAACAATTCTCTCTGGTATGCTGAAATCGAGCAAGCCATCAAGAAAATTAACCCACATTTTAAAGACATCAATTTTAATTTTTTGGGTTCTAAATTATACTTAGTCCTTCGTGAAGATTATCTGGCTAAGTCAGTTTCTATGGAACATATCTCAGATGGAACCCTCCGCTATCTTTTGCTATTATCCATATTATTTAACCCTGAACGAGGTAACTTAGTCTGTATTGATGAGCCGGAAACAAATCTTCATCCCGACATGATTAATACCATCACAGATGCACTCAAGCAAGCATCGAAAAATACGCAAATAATCGTAACGACTCATTCACCATTGCTGCTAAATTCATTCGATATTGAGGATGTATTAATATTTAAAAAAAACCAGAAAAATGAGACAGAGGTAAATTTTAAGTCATCAGATGAGTTTGAGGACTGGCTTGATAATTTTCTGGTCGGTCAAGCATGGCTGCAAGGTCTTATAGGCGGTAAAAGATGGTAGATATTCCGTTGATATACATAAATTTGAATTACATAGAGTTAGCCAATCATAGCCATCCATTCATGTCTGTAATATACCCAAAATTCAGACAAATCATGAAATGAAGGCGGTGAGACATGATATATATTACGATTTATATAGAAGTAGTTAAAGCACAAAATAAGGCGATTTTAACTGTTCATAAGCTGTTGATGTTTATAAATTAATCGGATTACTAGACTTAAAAACTATCATGGAAGATTTCGATGAAGCTAAATGGTTGCTTGCTTATATCGATTCTCATCAGGATGAGTAACAGAATAGCCACTTTCCAAGTTATTGGGTAAGGTGATAGGTTTAGGGGGTCTGACACTGGAGCGATCGCCTATAGTAACTATGGGGTTGACCCTTTCCTGAACCATTGGGGTGGGTATGAATAATATAGTAGTGCGATCGCTATTTATGGGAAAATCTTAGGTAATCCATATAAAAATTAGACCATGAAAACTGTTGATTGGATTGTAGTTGGTGCGGGAATTGCTGGTGCTTCCCTCAGTTATGAATTAGCCAAAACCGGATTTTCCGTGATGTTAATAGATCAGTTTCCGACCCCAGAAAATGCTACGCGCTACAGTTATGGGGGACTAGCTTATTGGGGGGGTTATAATGATTTAACCTATGAATTGTGTCAACAGGGACGGAAACGCCATCAGGTTTTATCAGAGGAGTTAGGGGTTGATACACAGTTGCGGGAAGTCGATCTGGTGTTAACAGTCCCCAGAGATACTCACCCGGAAGCTATAGCCGCTAATTATCCCCCTTTTGTGACTCCTCCTAGGTGGGTGGATACTCAAACCGCTTGCGAATTAGAACCCCTACTAAACCCGGAAGAAATAGCTGGTGCGTTTACGGTGCGCCATGGTCACATTTTACCAGAGGCTCTAAACCAGGGATATATACATGGTTTCCAACGGTTAGGGGGAACTGTCAAAATTGGCATAGTTTCTGATTTAATCAGAGTGGGAAATCGGATAACTGGTGTGATTGCAGATGGGGAAAATTTATCGGCTGCTAATGTGGTGGTTTGTGCGGGTGGTATGAGTAGGGAACTGTTAAAAGCAGCGGGAATTAAAGTAAAAATACACTTTACTCATACGGAGGTTTTAGAAACCGATAAATTGCCGCCAAAATTGAGAACTGTAGTGATGTCGGCGACTATGCCCAGATTTAGGCTGGAAGCGATCGCTACTCAGCCGGAACTAGAAGAGTTGTGGGATGACCCCTATCAGGAATTAGCACCATTTATTATAGACCCTAGTGCTGTACAATTGTTAGATGGTCGTTTGAGAATCGGGCAACCTTCGCGAACTTTGAGTAATCCCAACGCGGTGATTAATCAGGCGGAAAGTGAGGCAACTATCCGAGAGGCGATCGCCAAAATTTTACCGAGTTTAGCCGATTTGCCAGCCACTTGGCATCACTGTTTAGTCGCCTTTAGCGGGGATGGTTTACCCCTGATAGGTGCGGTGCCGAATTGGTCAGGAATCCATATATTTTCAGGCTTTAGTAATCCCTTGGTATTTGTGCCACCCTTAGCCCAGCGCTATGGGGAGTATCTAGCTGGAAAAGCCGATTCTATATTTGAGCAATTATCTCCCAGTAGATTATATGTTTAAATATCGTGATACTAATGGGGTTTAATGGCTGTCAACAAATGTAGCCGGGAGGATGCTTTGGTCTAGCCCAGAGGGAAACACATTAACGAACATTAACAAAAATTAAGTGTTCAGTGTCAAGATTTAACTAGCAAGGGTTCAGTTTTATGGCAGAATAAGTGTAGTCCCAATGGGTGAGCGTTGGATCATTTTTATGGCTAAGTTTGTTTTTATTACAGGTGGGGTCGTCTCCAGTATCGGTAAGGGAATTGTGGCCGCGAGTTTAGGGCGTTTGCTAAAATCCCGTAACTATTCGGTCTCCATCCTCAAGTTAGATCCCTATATTAACGTCGATCCGGGAACTATGAGTCCGTTTCAGCATGGGGAGGTGTTTGTTACCCAAGATGGGGCAGAAACTGATTTAGACTTGGGACATTATGAAAGATTTACTGACACTTCTATGTCCCGGCTCAATAGTGTGACAGCGGGGGCGATTTATCAAGCTGTAATCAATAAAGAGAGACGGGGAGACTATCAAGGGGGAACAGTCCAGGTGATCCCCCATATTACCAATGAGTGTAAGGAACGTATCCATAGGGTAGCCCAGAATACTCATTCAGATGTGGTAATTACAGAGGTGGGTGGAACCGTGGGGGATATCGAGTCTTTACCCTTTTTGGAGGCGATCCGACAATTTCGGAAAGATGTGGGCCGAAAAAATGTGGTCTATCTCCATGTTACCTTAATGCCTTTTATTAGTGCGGCGGGGGAGATGAAAACTAAGCCGACTCAACATTCGGTCAAGGAATTGCGATCAATTGGTATTCAACCAGATATTCTGGTTTGTAGATGCGATCGCCCTTTACCTATGGGGATAAAAGAGAAGATCTCCGAGTTTTGCGATGTAGAGGTAGAGAGTGTGATTACAGCCCAAGATGCTGATAGCATTTACGAAGTACCCCTAATTTTGGAAAAAGAAGGACTCGCCCAGCAAACCTTGGAACTTCTACAATTAGAACAGCGACAGCCAGATCTGAGTTCTTGGCAAACTCTTGTCGATCGCCTCTATCATACCCAAAGGGGTGGATTGGCGACTATGGAACCCACCCCCGTGGAAATTGCGATCGTCGGTAAATACATCCAGTTAAGCGATGCTTACCTATCCGTAGTAGAAGCCGTGCGCCATGCAGCAATTGATGTGGGAACCGAAGTCAATCTCAGATGGGTAAATTCAGAAGACCTACAAACTGATGATGTACAATCAGCCCTGAAAGAAGTTCACGGTATTATTGTACCGGGGGGATTTGGGGTCAGGGGAATTGATGGTAAAATTGCGGCGATTCGTTATGCCAGAGAACATCAAATCCCGTTTTTAGGTCTATGCTTAGGGATGCAATGTTCTATTATCGAATGGGCGCGTTATTGTGCGGGACTAGCAAACGCAGATAGTGCCGAATTTGATCCCAACACCCCTAACCCGGTAATTAACTTATTACCAGAACAGCAGGATGTTGTCGATCTTGGTGGAACTATGCGTTTAGGGTTATATCCTTGTAGGTTAAAGCCTGATACCCTCGCCTCCAAACTGTACGATCAGGAAGTGGTTTATGAACGCCACCGACATCGGTATGAGTTTAATAATGCCTATCGAAGTCTATTTTTGGAAACCGGTTATATGATCAGTGGTACATCTCCAGATGGTCGCTTGGTAGAAATTATTGAATTTCCCGAGCATCCATTTTTCATTGCTACCCAATTCCATCCTGAGTTTCAATCTCGACCTAATACTCCCCACCCCCTGTTCAAAGGGTTAATTCAAGCCGCTTGTCATTTATTAAAGAAAGACAAGACAACCACCTTGGGGTCAGAAAGTAAACCTCCGGCGGTAGTCAATAATTCCGCTGATAAGTCCTAGCAATTACCGCCCACCAATTGAATTTTATCAGTTGGTTGGGGCTGGATTTTGGTAATCTATAATGCTGCATTTTTCCTAAGACTAATTATGGCAAGAATCACAGATTTGAGGTAATCTTGTGGCGCACTGGATTAAATTGATATATGAAAGAGAAACCTATATTATCGATCTCCATAGCATCGGTGCATTTTGTTTTGGCTTAAATCATCGCCTAACCTTTTGGTTAAAAGACGGTAACTATCCTATTGTAATTAATCCAAAAACTCACCCAGAAACCTATCAAATTATTCTCGATTACATCAAAACACAAACAGCAGAAAGTCCAGAAACAGGGTTTTGGATTAAGTTTAATTATGACCGCAATGAATATATAATTGATTTGAGTCGTATCCAAGTATTTAGCTGTGATGGTACTCAGCGGATTGTATTTTGGTTGGCGAATACCCGTGAACAGGTAGTGATTAATCGCCACAGCAACCCGGGTACTTATCAAAGAATTCAAGATTATATTTATAAAACTACCGGCTATTCAATGCCATAAATCGCTAACTATAAAAAAAAGATTAAAACTTATCGGTTTTGGTGTATAGGTGTCCTACAGTGTAAAACGGCAATCGACTTTTCGGGGAAAGATTCCTGAAAAGAAATGATATCTTGAATAATTCCAAAATGCAGAAGTTAACTGATCAGGATTTATGGCGAAATTATGTTAATGGTCAACGAGATTTTGTAAAGATTGAAATAGTGAGAGCAAATTTATTTGAGGTAGATTTGCGAAATATTCAACTGCTAGCAAGTCGATTAATTAAAGTATATATGCCCTATGCTAATTTAAGTTATGCTAATTTGAGCAATACAGAGATTATTGAGAGTGAATTTGGGGATGTGAAGCTGAAGGAGGGTAATTTATCTGATGCTTGCCTATCCCATAGTAATTTTTATCGAGCTAATCTGCGCTATAGTAACTTACAGAGGGCTCAATTGTCTGATGTCAATTTACAAGCGGCGGACTTGTATAATGCGGATTTACAAGATGCTTATCTAGTCAATGTTGACCTACAGGGTGCTAACCTGGAAGGAGCCCAGATAGAAAAGGCTATATTTATTGGTTGTAACCTGTTTCGGGCTAAGGGAGTTAATCTATCTCCTGAACAATGCGATCGCACTATTGGTCCCAATGGGTTTATGTAAAGATAGTCAGATTTCATCTGACCAAGGCTCGGAATAATTTATAATCAAATGAGCGTCAAAATTCCGATCGCCATAGTATCCAGTGTCAGAGCCATTTAAAACTTACTTATCCTTTCCCCGGCTGTTAGAGGGAAATAGCCCAGACCTAGACTGGGAAGCCACTTTAGGGGATTTACCCACTTATCATTTTGGGCTCAAATCAGATAGCCTGGTGTCAGAAGTAGTCCGACAATTTCAGCGTCACGCTTTACTACCTGGGGTATTAATTTGGGAAGACATAGAATCGGAGGAACCCCAATTAGTGGGGCTACTTTCCCGACGACAATTATTAGAGTTTTTCATCCGACCTCAAGGGGGGGAAATGTTGTCAAGTCAACCCTTGGGAGTTTGTTATAGCTATGGGGGTTTCCCGATGCTGGTTTTACCGGAAACGATGACGATTTTAGAAGCGGCGCGCTATGCTAGAAGGCGATCGCCAGAACTAATTGCCGAACCAATTGTTGTAGCTCATCGAGGAAATCCAGCCATCCCCTATTCTATTTTAAATATTGACGATCTCAATATTGCCCATTGGCAAATTAGAGGTATTGAAACCCAAGTGCGTTATGAACGCACCCAGATCCAAATGATTCAGAGTGAAAAAATGAGTAACCTAGGGCGCTTGGTAGATGGTGTCGCCCACGAAATCTTAGATCCGGTGGGATTTATTTGGGGTAATCTTACCCATTTAAACGAATACGCCCAAGGGTTAATGGAGTTATTATCAGCTTATGAGAAGCATTTTCCCCAAGTGCCGCCAGAGATTGAAGCTAAACAGGAGGAGATAGACTTAGACTTTGTGCGATCGGATTTACCGCGAGTAGTTGCTAGTATTAGTGGAGGGGCCGATCGCCTAAATCGATTAGCCACCAGCTTACAGAACTTCTGCCATATTGATAATGTCCACCCCAAGCCAGCAGATTTGCAGGGGTCTTTGGATGGTATTGTCTTGTTAATCCAAAGCCAAATCAAAGGGGAAATCGAAATTATTAGGCACTACGGTCAAGTTCCGCCGATTTCCTGCTATATTGGACAGTTAAATCAGGTGTTTATGAATATTCTCACCAATGCGGTTAGCGCTCTGATTGATCGGGCGGTGAGACAGGACTGGGTAGAAGAGTTTGGGCCAGTGCATCGGGTTCAAAGAAGCGATCGCCCCCGAATTGAAATTACCATCAAGGTTAGTGCCATGACAGACGACCAAGGAGATACCCCCAGGGGGGAGTCAAATCAGGAGTCCTGGGTTTTAATTAAAATAAGTGATAATGGTCTGGGGATGTCATCGTCGCAGTTGAAAAAAATCCTGGAGTCATTCTCGGCTCATCGTCGCGCTGACAAAGAAACCAGTTTAGGGTTAAGCTATCAAATTGTCACCGCCAAACACGGAGGCAAGCTAAATCTGCGATCGCAACTGGGTGTAGGCACAGAATTTGAAATTTGGCTCCCCCTAACCTAAATCTAAATTAAACCCCCTTTGATCACCTGTAACCATCATGCTCTGGACATCAATTTTTAGCCATTTCACAAGTCGCCATTTCCGCCTAATGAGGCAATTAGGGGGGTTACTACTGACCCTCCCCCTGTGGTTAAGTCTGGCGGGTGTGCGCCAAGCAGCATTCGCCCAAGCCCTATTACCTTACACTCTGCAAGTAGACTCAGAACATTTACAACAAACCGGAGATGGTTTAATTGAAGAAGCCGCCCAACTCACGCGATTTCAGCAATACCAACTCGCCCTACCCAGGGCTGAATTAGCGACCCAATTAGCACCCAAAAACTATCAAACCTGGGCTTTATTAGGTAGCCTTTACGTCCAGGTTGATCGCATAGAAGCCGGAATCGAAGCCCTAAACAGAGCCCAAGCCTTAGCCCCTGACAACCCAGCAATTAGGTTTGTCTTAGGGGATGCTTACTTTCGCAAAGGAGAGTATCAGAGGTCTGTGGAGGAAATCGAACAGGGTTTAAGAATCAATCCTAACGTTCCCGGAGCCTTGTTTGATTTAGGTAATGCCTATTTTCAACTGGGAAAATTCGACGAAGCGATCGCCAAATACAAAGAAGCCTATAACCTGGAAAGACTCCTCTGGCCAGCAATTAATAATATTGGTTTAGTGGAATACGAACTCGGTAAAACCGATTCAGCAGTGCAGCGTTGGGAAGAGGCTTTTGCCATTGATGAAACCGCCGCCGAGCCATTGTTAGCCATTGCAGTAGCCCTTTATCGACAGGGCGACACAGAAAGGGCTTTAACCTTGGGAGAACAAGCCCTGCAACTAGATAGTCGTTATGCAGAGCTTGAATTTCTCCGAGAAAATCTCTGGGGCGATCGCCTCATGGAGGATGCTCGGACTTTTTTTTCCACACCTCGGATGCAGCAAACCATCAGCCGACTCTAAGGATAGCATAGCTAATCCTTGGGGAGTAGGGACTTAATTTTATTGACAAATTCTTGATGATCAATGACAGGTTTGGAAATATAGTCGTCAGCGCCACTTTCCGCCAAAAAATCTTCGCGATCGCCCGCCATAGCGTGGGCGGTCACTAAAATAATTGGTAACTTGGCTGTATCTGGATCACCCTTGAGCAACTGGGTAATTTTAATCCCATCAACTGCTTTACCCAGATAGACACTGCGAGCCAATGACACATCCATCAAAATCAGGTCAGCCTCTCTAGTGCGAGCTATCTGCATTACTTCGTCTACGTTTTCAGTGTGCTTAACCGCTAATCCCCCTCGTTTGCTCAAAATTTTGGCAAAAACGCGGGCATTAACCGGATCGTCTTCTACAATCAGAACGGTCTTCATCAGAGTCTCCGCTGGACATACTCTCCAGTTACGATGTGCAATCATAACACGAGGTTGATAGTATTGGGCGAACCCAAAAAATCCCCGTCTCATATCATTATGACCGCAAAACGGGAACTTGAACCTGATTCCATCGGCAATTGAATCTGAAAATTTTGGTCAAAACGGGGCAACATTGCAGTTAACCTAAAATAGTAGGCTCCGAAATCGTCCTTAACTCAGGTGTTGAAATCCCTAGAGTTTCTCAAATATTAAAATTGCTAAACCCTAAAATCGATCCAACTCATGGCTAAACAGTTAAATTTTCTTTGCGGGGAAGTGATACCCACATCATTAACCAATGAAATGCAGCAATCGTACCTCGAATACGCCATGAGTGTAATTGTGGGGCGAGCGCTACCAGATGTCCGAGACGGCTTAAAACCAGTACACCGTCGCATATTATATGCCATGCACGAACTAGGGCTAACACCCGATCGCCCTTATCGTAAGTGTGCGCGGGTAGTTGGGGACGTATTAGGAAAATACCACCCCCACGGCGACCAGTCGGTATATGATGCTCTAGTGCGGTTAGTGCAAGAGTTTTCTAGTCGTTATCCGTTATTGGCGGGTCACGGTAACTTTGGTTCGGTAGATAACGACCCTCCCGCCGCCATGAGGTATACAGAGACCCGGTTAGCTGCTATTGGTAATGAGGGACTGCTTACCCAGGTAGGAGAAGCGACGGTTGATTTTACGAGTAACTTTGACAATTCCCAACAAGAACCCACAGTTCTCCCGGCGCAACTACCGTTTTTAATCCTCAATGGTAGCTCTGGTATCGCAGTAGGTATGGCGACTAATATTCCTCCCCACAATTTAGGGGAGGTAGTCGATGGCTTAATCGCTTTGATTGATCATCCCGACCTTTCCGATCAGAAGTTAATGCAACTCATTCCGGGACCGGACTTTCCCACTGGGGGGGAAATTGTGGCGACAGCAGGGATTGCAGAAGCCTACACATCAGGGCGAGGTAGTATTGTCATGCGGGGGGTGGCGAAAATTGAGCAAGTACCAACGGCGGGTCGTAAACGCACTAAAAATGCGATTGTGGTGACGGAATTACCTTTTCAGGTCAACAAAGCCGGATGGATTGAAAAGGTGGCGGTTTTGGTGAATGCGGGTAAATTGGAGGGGATTTCTGATATCCGAGACGAAAGCGATCGCGAAGGGATTAGAGTGGTAATCGAACTGAAACGGGAAGCCACCCCAGAAGTGGTGCTGCATAATCTCTATCAGCACACGGATTTGATGTCGAAATTTGGGGCGATTTTCCTGGCTTTGGTCAACAGTCAACCTCGACAACTGAGCCTTAAACAAATCCTCCAGGAATTTCTAGGGTTTCGTGAACAAACTCTCCTGCGTCGCTATAGATCCGAGTTACAGATAGCGGAACGTCGCGCTTTGATGGTGGGAGGCTTACTCAAGGCTTTAGCAGCTTTGGATGAGGTGATCGAGATTTTGCGAAATGCTCCCGATGGTACTTCGGCTAAAATATCCCTAGAAACTCGTTTAGATCTGACTGGCGAGCAAGCCGATACAATTCTAGCTATGCCCCTCAGACGATTGACGCAGTTGGAAGGGCAAAAGTTGCAGCAGGAAGCGGCGGAGTTGGCGGCGCAAATCGATCGCCTGCGCCTTTTATTATCAGAGCGCGCGGAGTTATTAAAATCCCTCAAAAAGGAATTGCGATCGCTCAAACGTCGATATTCAGACCCACGTCGCACTCGCATTGTTTCTTCAGAACCCCAGGAATCTCCCTCCGTGTCTGTCCCCTCCTCTCAGGAGGTGCATCCCTCCTCAAAACCTACGAAATCCAAGATTTTACGCCCCCAATTACCGGCCGTAGAAGAGACTTTGGTCGAAATGACCCTAAAAGGATATGTGCGACGAGTGACTCCCAGCGCCCTGTCTCGTCCCCAGTCCCGTGAGGATATTACGATTGAGGCGATCGATGATTTTCCCGTAGCTTCTTATCTAACTACCACAGCGGAAACCCTGGTGATTATTAACCGCATGGGTAAGGCTTACCCCTTGAGCGTGGCTGATATCCCCAGTGTGTCTCAGAAGTCCCGTGGTGTACCTTTAATCACCTTATTATCTCCCTCCGCCACCAAAGATGCCAGTAGTCGCCCTCAAGATTTGATTGTAGCTGCATTTGCGGGGGCGGGTTTACAAAGCTCTCCCCTAAGACGGACAACTGATGGCGGAACCTCCCCCAAGAGTGCTTTTTCCCCAGAGACTGATTTAATCATGCTATCAGCAGAGGGGAAGATTAAGCGCTTCTCCGGGACTGATTTCATGGATTTGAGTGCTAGGGGGATTACGGTAATGAAACTCAAAGATAATGATGAGTTGAGTTATGCTAATCTGGCTGCTACAGGCGATCAAGTGGTTTTAGCTACCTCTGGAGGGCGGCTGTTGCGTTTGGATATTAATTCTGAGCAGATCCCGGTCATGGGAAGAACCGCTCAGGGTTCTGTGGCTACCCGACTCCGAAAAAATGAACAGTTGGTGGGCTGTATTACGCTGTCATCAACGGGTGAGTTAAACAACCAGTTTATTCTGTTGGTGTCAGAACAAGGGTATTTTAAACGGATTTCTCTACAAAGTCTCCAACGTTCCCGTCGAGGGGGAATTGGTACTCAAATGTTACAGTTTCACACCCGTGATGATGCTTGTCGGGGGTTGGCGGCGATTAGTCCCGGTGAGGTTGTCTATTGTTTAACCAGTGAAAATCGTATGGTAACTTTAGTTCCTGATGTGGTTCCGGTTTGGGGTAAGGATGGTTATGGCGATCGCATGGTGGAATTGAATTCTGGGGAACGCATTTTGTCGGTGGTTAGCCCCATTTACCGTACAACAATGGAGGGTTAATCACTGAGAGCGATCGCTTTTTCTGTCATATCTCTCCCTGTTGGGTTTCACCCGAGCCACAAAGGGCGATCGCTTTTTCCGTCATATCTCTCCCTGTTGGGTT
>NZ_JBIMLI010000053.1:0-10579 GCF_051859755.1 Limnospira sp. | reverse complement strand
TCATATCTCTCCCTGTTGGGTTTCACCCGAGCCACAAAGGGCGATCGCTTTTTCCGTCATATCTCTCCCTGTTGGGTGAAACCCAAGCCACAAATGTTGGGTTTCACCCGAGCCACAAAGGGCGATCGCCTATTTGAGTAGGTTGGGTGGAGGTACGGAACCCAACACCACCATCTCACCCTACTAACTGAGCGGGAATCAAACGATCGCACCCGGTGGGGGTAGGCGGTTGATGATCAGATCGCTCCGAGTTATTAAAATCCCTCAAAAATGAATTGCGATCGCTTAAACCTCCATAGTCCAGTTAGTCCTTGGTACTCAGATGTTAAACTCTCCGTCATCATGATATGCTTGTCGGGGGTTGGCCGCGACTACTCCCCGTGAGGTTGTATATTGTTTAACCAGTGAAAATCATTAGGTAACTTTAGTTCCTGATGTGGTTCCGGTTTGGGGTAAGGATGGTTATGGCGATCGCCTGGTAGAATTGAATGCTGGGGAACCGATTTTGTCCGTGGTTAGCCCCATTCACCGTACAAAAATCGAGGGTTAATCACTATGGCGATCGTCGTTTTGGAGAATATTTATAAGCGTTTTTCCCAGGAAAATACCCCCTCGGAAACCGACCGAGATAGAGCCGTCCTTCGTAATATTAACCTCACCGTCCGTGATGGTGAATTTATGGTGTTTGTCGGACCTTCTGGCTGCGGAAAAAGTACCCTATTACGCTTGATTGCTGGCTTGGAAACTCCCACAGCCGGAAAGATTTGGATTGGCGATCGCTTAGTTAATGATTATCCTCCCAAAAACCGCGATGTCGCTATGGTATTTCAAAATTACGCCCTATATCCCCACATTAAAGTTTATGATAATTTGGCTTTTGGGTTGCGACGTACTGGCCAACCCGAAAAATTGCCTCAAAGACTAGCCGGAACTATAAAGCGATCGCTCCCTTTTCCTAATTCCTTCCGTAACCAGTCTAGTCGGGAACGTTCCATTGCGCTGCGAGTACAACAAATTGCTGAGATGTTGCAAATTGAACCCCTACTAGATCGGTTTCCCAAACAACTTTCCGGCGGTCAAAAGCAACGGGTCGCTTTAGGAAGGGCTATGGCTCGAAATCCCCAGGTTTTTCTCATGGATGAACCCTTATCTAATTTGGATGCTAGGTTACGCACCGAAATGCGATCGCAAATTGTTGACTTACAACGACAGTTAGGAACTACCACTATTTATGTTACCCACGACCAAACCGAAGCTATGACTATGGGGACTCGAATTGCTGTCCTGAATGGCGGACAAATTCAGCAAATTGACAGTCCCATGGTTTTGTATAACTCCCCCGCTAATCGTTTTGTAGCCGAGTTTATTGGCTCTAGTCCCATGAATTTTCTCACCGTTAAATTGTCTAAGTCCGGTGAGTTAATCCATCCCCATTTTCGCCTCAGTTTATCTCAGGAAACCATAGCTAATCTCACGAATTTGGCTGATCAGTCTATCGTTTTGGGCGTGCGTTCGGAACATTTAACCCTCGCAGAACCTAGCCCGAATCATCTTAATGTCAGGGTTGAACGGGTCGAATCCTTGGGACATGAAACCCTGTTATTTGCTAGGTTTACCCACCCCCCAGAAGATGGCTTACAGGTGAGGATTCCCGCAGCCATTGATGTCAGTTTGGGGGATAAAATTAACTTGGCGATCGCCTATGAAAAAGTGCATCTTTTTCACCCACAAACAGGCGATCGTCTTTGATTAACTATGTTTAATTAACTCTATAACTGCTTTTCCACAGGATATATAAGCCATACCTGGTCTCAGGGCATACCCAACAAATACTAGATATCTGTTAGGTTAACATATAGTTATATGTTCATTTAATAATAGTCTAGGGCTTCCAGATAGCCACGACAATTATAAAGTTTTACTAACAACAATTCACTCCCAGAAGCAGACGTGATAGCATTGCTGCTTAAACTTACCCAATTAGTTATTTGAGGTGAAAAAAATGCCCCTGAATAAACGGTGCATCGCCGAGTTTCTCGGTACGTTTTGGCTCGTGTTCGGAGGTTGTGGTAGTGCGGTATTAGCAGCCGAATTTCCACGGGGTGTTGATAATCCTTTTGGGATTGCCTTTATTGGTGTGGCGATCGCCTTTGGTCTCACCGTATTGACTATGGCTTATGCCATTGGTCACATTTCCGGTTGTCACCTTAACCCGGCAGTTTCCTTTGGTTTATGGGCAGCAAAACGCTTCCCAGCCTCGGATTTACTCCCCTATATTGTCGCTCAGGTTATAGGTGCGATCGTTGCCGCCGGTTTGGTCTATCTAATCGCCATAGGTCAACCAGATTTTATCCTTACTGGTACTAATCCTCTGGCTACTAATGGTTTTGGGCCTCACTCTCCCGGTGGCTTTTCCTTACTTTCGTGTTTAATCACAGAAGTAGTTCTGACATTCATGTTTTTGATGGTGATTTTGGGATCAACAGATAGCCGAGCCCCCAAGGGCTTTGCTCCTATTGCTATTGGTTTAGCCCTAACCCTAATTCACTTAATCAGCATTCCCGTGACCAACACTTCTGTTAACCCCGCTCGCAGCACAGGACCAGCCCTGTTTGCTGGCGTAGAATTGTTTAGTCAAGTGTGGTTATTCTGGTTGGCTCCCATTGTAGGAGCGATCGCCGCCGGATATGCCTATACAGCCTTATTTTCTGAAACGCCAATCGAAGAAACCCCCGCTATTGTCGAATAACTAACTATTGCGCTTCCCTCCATATACAACACGGCAAAAATTCGGGAGTTTGGTAGCTCCGTCTTTTTAAAGCGGGGCGGAAAAACGACTCGGCGGCTTTAGCCGCAATGACTATGATAGAATGGTATCGCCTTCTCTATGACCCAAATGAAAGGGGCTTAACATCCCGTGAGGGCAGACTTGCATCATGCAGAAATGTCGGCAGCAAAGACGTTTCATTGGCGAGAGACAAAAGGTGATTGAATGAAAATAAGTAAAAGGAAGCCTTCGGGCCACCTATAGAGGCGTATTTGACTTCGCCTAGGAGTCCGACTTGTCGGAAGTTCTGAAATCCCTCCGGGGAATCCCCGTCGCTTTAGCGCGGGGAGTAGTCAACACAAGGATCCTCATTGTCTTTCTGTCAATTCTGTATATACACACAAACGATAGGGACAACTATATGTTGTCCCTACTCAATTTTTCCCACTATTGCGGTTGCTGACCCGACACCACCGGAGCCGAACTTCTTAATTCCAGTTCTGGATGTTCCGACTGTACCTGTTGACAATTCCACTCATTCTTAAATAACAAAACTGGGCGACCCCAACTGTCCTTAACAGTAACAGTATTAAACAGTCTTCCCACCTTGGTTAACGCTTCCCATCCCCCTGCTACCCATCTAGCCACACTATAGGGTAACAATTCTAGGCGAGTTTCCACCCCATATTCATTCTGCATCCGAAACTGAACTACCTCAAACTGAAGTTGACCCACCGCCGCCAAAATTGGATCGCGTTTAGAATCATCCTGAGAATACATGATCTGAATTGCTCCCTCTTCCCTCAGTTCTGTAATACCCTTATTGAACTGCTTAAATTTAGACGGATTAGGATTTTTCAGATAGGCGAAAAGTTCCGGCGAAAAACAGGGAATCCCCTCATATTCCAGTTTTTGACCATTGTAGATGGTATCACCGATCGCAAATACTCCCGGATTATTTAAACCAATGACATCCCCAGGATAAGCCGCCTCAATTGACTCACGATCCTGCGCGAACAGTTTTTGCGGACGTGACAGACGCACCGTTTTTCCGGTTCTAGCATGGCTAACCGTCATGTCCTTCTCAAATCTTCCTGTACATACCCGCACAAAAGCCACGCGATCGCGATGTTTCGGGTCCATATTCGCCTGTAACTTAAACACAAACCCTGTAAACTCTGGATAATCTGGGGGAATATCCCCAATCGTGCTATTGTGGGGACCTGGTTTTAACGAATATTCTAGGAAAGCATCCAGAAACAGTTGTACCCCAAAGTTAGTCATGGCGCTACCAAAAAATACTGGGGTCATTTTCCCACTATGTACCGCCGACAGATCCAAGTCTGAACCTAAAGCGTCCAACAGTTCCAATTCTTCCTTGAGTTGATAATACAGATCCTGGTCTAATAAATCCTCAATGCGCGGATCTCCCAAATCTATCACTGTATCTACCGCTTCCCGAGAACCGTGGGCTGTCCGTTCAAATAGATGAATTTGTCCCTTATGGCGGTCAAAAACTCCTTTAAAGCGATCGCCCATACCAATTGGCCAGTTTACCGGGTAAGGGTGTAACCCCAATTCCTGCTCAATTTCATCAAGAAGTTCCAAAGGTTCCCGACCAGGGCGATCCATTTTATTAATAAACGTAAAAATAGGTAAGCCCCGCATCTTACACACCTCAAACAGCTTCCGGGTTTGAGGTTCTAAACCCTTAGCTGCATCTTCCAGCATCACCGCATTATCCGCCGCCGCCAACGTCCTATAGGTATCTTCACTGAAATCTTGGTGTCCGGGAGTATCCAGTAAGTTAATCTGAGTGTTATGATATTCAAACTGCAACACTGTTGAAGTGATGGAAATCCCCCGTTGTTGTTCCATCGCCATCCAGTCTGATGTCGCGTGACGCTGCGACCTGCGGACTTTTACTGCTCCCGCTTCGTGAATGGCTCCTCCATACAGAAGTAGTTTTTCTGTTAACGTGGTTTTTCCCGCGTCTGGGTGGGAGATAATGGCGAAATTACGGCGGCGTTGCACTTCTAGCTGTAATTCGTCCTTAATTTCTGTTGACATAGGACCTTGATAGATTTTGCCATCTCCGACGTGACATCCTCCCGTCATCGAATCAAAGATTACGACACGGGCTTCCTTACCTCACGATAAGGCATTCCTGCTTCCTTGGTCTTCCCCAGCAGTTGTTGGTACAAGTGGCCGAAACCTCCCAACAGTCTTACCCCGTTCCGACAGCTCCACAGGCATTACCACCCAGAGTACCTGGGCTATTGAATTATCATAGCAGATACAAGACTTTTCTTTCTGCATTGACAGTAGGGGCGGGTGCTTCTGTCAGCTACTACCAACACCAGCAAGACTGCTACACCCGCCCACGGGGTGCTTCTGTCAGCTACTACCAACACCAGCAAGACTGCTACACCCGCCCTCGGGGTGCTTCTGTCAGCTACTACCAACACCAGCAAGACTGCTACACCCGCCCTCGGGGTGCTTCTGTCAGCCACGAACTGCTACACCTACCCTAGCCAAATAGCTGCCCAATTTTGGGATTAATGGGTAACTGTGTGTCCAAACATTAGCTTACAGACTAATCCCTTCCTACCAAACTATAACTTTATTAACTTTTGTAACAAAATTTTAATAAATGTTGCAAAAAATTTTTTTGGGGGGAGGGGGGTTGCCTTTGGCGGCTACTTGCGCTACACTTTTAATATAATGGGATGGTTGTAAAATTTTTATTTTTGGCTATATCCAATTATTAAAGATATTGTCAATATAATAGCAGGAATGCCCTGGGTTGTCAATGCCCGCGAGGCAAAAAAGCGACCCCAATTTTTTTTTGAAAAAAAATCAAGATACATCAAGACCGAGGGGGTGGGACTTTAACTTCGGAAATGGAAGATTTAGGGTTTTGATCGTTGGCTTTTTGGTTCAATTCTCGGATGCGGCGAGATAGTAAGCGAATAATATTAACCGCAATACCAGGAGTCTCATCAATAGCATCATAAAGCTGCATCTGTGTGAGCATGAGACATTCACAGGGTTCTAGGGTAGTGACAGAAGCCGATCGCGGTTCAGCATCAAATAGAGACATTTCGCCAAAACAGTCTTCCTTACCCAAACGAGCCAATTCACGATCGCCATGATGAACCTTGACCTGACCAGAAACGACAATATAAAGCGATCGCCCTTCTTGTCCCTCAGTAAAAATACTTTGATTAGGGGGAAAAGACAATTCATCCATAACAGAAGCAAGACGCACCAAGAAATCATCCCTAAGTTCTTGAAAAATGGGGACTTTTCGGACAAACAATAGGCGTTGTACGCTAGTTAACATAATCAGACGAGGTAAAGCGCGAGTTAGTAAACTTGAATCCAGAGGGACTCCCCATTGCTCAAGGCATTTCGGTTTTTATGTGTACAGCTAATTCCGAGATTAATTGTTGTACTTGGTGAGCCACCAAAGGGTCTGGATCGGTTTGTAGCATTGGCAATAATTCTACCAAAGCCTGACGCGCTCCCATCTTGAGGTAAGCCAAAACAGCTTCCCGGACAAAACCTGTGGGATGTCTCAGACACATCAAAGTCTGTTCAGCGGTGAGACTCCAACTGGCGGACCGCGCTTGGTGGAAGCAACAAGCCAAAGACCAATCCGAGAGGAAATGGCGAAACTCCAGTAAACGACGAAGGCGCTCGCTAGGTGTCATTGGTTTATAGGAAATCAAAGGGGAGAGGTCCTCAATTTTTTGGACAATAGAGTGATTATCCAAAATGCCAATCAAGGCTCGTTTACGGGAAATATCAACAGTATTATCCAAGATTTCCAACCCACGAGCAATATTTCCCTGTTGTCCAGAGCGAATATTGAAAGCCGCCGCCTGAATAGATCCGAGGGAGTAAAGGAACTTCATCAGCAGAAAACAGCGGTCTATGGCATCAGATTCAAGATTACGGAGCGCGCGACAGAGCATTTCTAGGGGGGAAGCGACCTCAAGGGAGACAGTAGAAGGTAAGATAGGAGCTGTAGGTTTTTCAGGTTCGAGGTCTAAAAGAGTGCTATAGATTTGACCAATAAACATCAACTCCTGTTCAATTAACGTTTCCACCCCATTACGTCCAATGCGGTCTAAAGTTCTTTCAATCCCCGCATCATCGGGAATTTTCAGGAGAATGCGGAGAATATTACGTCGGGTGGTTCCCCAGGAAATTAACAGATTATCAATGAGAGTATCTAAGGCTTCTGGCGTACCAATTTCTCCCAAAGCAGACCAAGCCTGAAGTCTGACCAAATCTGATTTATAGATATCCGTTGCTATTCTCATTAATAGAGGAATAGCCTCATTTCCCAATCGGACTAAGGCCATTCTTGCTGCTTCTCTGGTAGAACGGTAGGAAACGGCTTTTAATAGGGAGCCATAGTATTCTTCCATCTTAGTAGCCGCAATGACTTCCAAGACCGAACAGCGGACCCTGAGAGATTCATCAGCGAGGAGGTCATTAAGATAAACTCGCAACCCTTGCAGATAATCAGCATCACCCAGAGCCCGGACTCCCATCACCCGTTCGGGTTCTTGATTAGAGACGATCATGCGGCGGATAGTATTAGTAGCCGCCGCTTTTTGTTCGCGATCGCCACGACGCATAATCAAGGCTGCGGCTGTTCCCCGTACCACCGGATCGACCCTTGGTTGTAGGTAAGGTTTCAACTGATTAATATCTGGGTTAGATTCAGTTAACCAGATATAGCGTAGTGCCAAAGCCAAAACTTCAGGAGGTAGACTGCTACGAGATAGGGATCTAATCGCCTCTAAATGAGCGGGATTAGGATAATCTAGCATCAGTTCTAGGGCTTGACGCTGAAGATTCGGGGACATAATCTCCAGTAGTGGAACCAGAGTATCCCCGACATTTTTAGGATCAAGTTGGCTGAGTAATTCAATACAGGAACGCTTATCAGCTTCTGGGGTTGGCTGTTTCAACTCATCGACCACCGATCGCTTGAGGCTACGCATATCAATATCTGTAGTTCCCAGGCGACCGCGTTCAGCACTACGGACTAGAAGTCTTACATATTGGGAGCGAATTTTCCAGACCACCCACAACCAGACAAAAGCCAACAAAATAATAGTTACGACAAAAATCAGACTTTGGTCTTGCAGGAAAATACCTTCTGGGACACCATCGGGTAAAAATAGGTTAATCAGCCACAGCAACAGCAAAATCCCGATACCACTCAAACCCGTTGACAGGGGTTCAAAGACACCATTAACCAGGGTCTGAATATCACTCCTAATATTTTCTGGTAGGGGTTGAAATAGAACCGTCCCGGTAGTTTCGATGAGAGTGTAGTGGAACAGTTCATCTAAAAATCTGAGAATCAAAAACCCTATAAATATGGTAAATAAACCCGTAGCCCCCCCTATCAAGGAAAACAGGCCCAAGGCGACTACCCCCACAGGAAGGATAGATGCTGTACCAAACACGCCTATTTTTTCGACCAAGCGACTGGAAGCAAACCACTGAGTGGCTACTTGGAAGGTACTCAAAACCCCCTCAAATAGTCCCAGGAAGCTAACAATCCAACTAGCGCCACCGATACTACGGTATTCTAATTGACTGAAAAACTGGAAATCGACCATGACATAGACGACTTCAGCCATGACGAAAAATAGCACCAAGGGAATGACATAGCCTTGTAGGGGACCTTTGAGGCTACGGGTACTAAATTCGGGGAGTTCGTCTTCGGGGGTCCACCGGGAAGAATCTGGGAAAGACTGTTCATATCTTTGGGACAGATAAAATAAAACACCTGCACCCACGAGAACCATAGTCCCAGATACTAGGGTGACATTGTTTAATCCTACAAATCTCAGCAATAGAGGTAGGGAGAAACCGCTAACCACCCCAGCCACCAGATAACCACTACTGATAATGGGATAGGTGCGCTTGATCTCCCGAATGTTAAAAAGTTGATTAGAGGTAATGGAGGTATTGAGATCGTTGAGAAGATAACAAGCCTCAACCCACAGCCACATGACAAATAGGGTAACAAACTGAAGACTTAATCCCAAGAACCTGAAATTTTCTATTCTCAAACCAAAACGAAATAGAAACAGGGGGATTGCCATCAGTAGTAAAATCAGAACAATCACCCGGCGCAGGGGTAAAAAGGTCTGTAACCGAGAGTAAACTACACCCAAACTAGACCCGATCCCAGCACTAGCAATATAAATCCAAGGCAGTTTTTCTGCCCCATATTGATCAATAAATAGGCCGACGGTACTTAGTTCTAACCAAATCAGTCCGATGGATGAAAAAGTATAAACTGCGAACATTAATAAGGTTCGCTCTACTTCTTCTGGGCGGAGATTTAGACCGCGTAGCACACCCTGTCCCACTCCTGCGGGTTCACCAATTCGCTTTTCCATCCCGTATTGAGACCCCTCAATGTTATCTGAAAACACCTGATAGCCACTTTGGCCGCCTCTCTTTATAGGGCGGATGTAGCGGCTAGGGCAAATTTATTCGCCTACCTACTATTGCTATCTTTTCATTGGTATCCTATAATAGCATAAGGTTGTTAGAGTGAGCAATGATTGTATACGAGTTCGCCCATCAAAGCTAAACCATCTCAGTACCAAGCTATAGACGAGGCTATTCGCACATCTCAGTTTATCCAAAACAAATGTTGGCGCTATTGGATGGATAATAAAGGGGGGGGTAAATATGACCTAAATAAATATTGTGCTGTCTTAGCGGCTGAGTTTCCTTTTGCCAAGGAATTGAACTCGATGGCTAGACAATCAGTGGCTGAACGCGCTTGGTTTGCTATTTCTCGGTTCTACGATAACTGTCAGAAAAAAGTTAAAGCCTTGACTTCGCTGAGTGTTAAGGGTAAAAAAGGTTTTCCTAAGTTCAAAAAACATAGTCGCTCTGTTGAATATAAAACTAGCGGATGGCAACTTTCGGAAACCAGAAAAGCTATTACCTTTTCTGACAAAAAAGGTATCGGGACTCTGAAATTAAAGGGAACCTGGGACCTGAACTACTACGACATCACACAAATTAAGCGAGTAAGATTAGTCCGCCAGGCTGATGGATACTATGCTCAATTTGCGATCGCTGTAGATGCTGTAGATGCTATGGTAGAGAAGTCTGTGCGAGATGTTTAGGAGTGAAATAAGGCTGCAATGCCTGAAATAACCTCCTAGAGGGAGTTAGACCTTCGACAAGTCTACCCCTTAACTGTATATATGTCCCGACGCTTAGAAGTCGTGACTCTAAGCAAGGCAGGGAACTCAGGGTCAATCCCATTTTAAGAAATCACAAAGTACCGTCCAAGTATACTTAGGAGGAGTATTTAACCCACTTGGGGTGATTATGGGAAAGAGTAAAGGCGATAGCCACCCCCAGTTTTAGGATTCACAACCCTAGGATTGAAGCGGGGAACGGAAGGCGTGATGTAGAACATACTACTATATGCGACCACTGCCAACCATCCATGATTAGGGAAACCGAATGTCTGGCCTGAACCATCGTAATTACCAAGCAGCGAAATATGTTGACACGCTGCGCTCAAAAGAGCAAGGGGAAAAGTAGGAGTTTAGACTTACTACCTACAAAGACCTTTAAAATTACCCCGGTGGATAGGACAAATCTAAAGATGGAATGCCCATATATACGGAACGTTGAAACCCCTATTGGGCTCTCTACGAGTACATCTCGTAGAGTAGTGAAAAGTGTAAGCGTATGGTGCGAGACGTTCGGGTATGAAATAGGGCTGAAATGCCCGAAATAACTACC